>CACETT010000038.1 GCA_902562525.1 uncultured Alphaproteobacteria bacterium | reverse complement strand
AAACTATTCTGAGAGGCTTGAAGCTATGTCAACACAGGCAGCTCTCCTTACTAAGCTCGTGGCAGATCTCAAGGCAGAGGGCATTACCCCCGAAATTGTCACCGGCGGCGGAACCGGAACCTATGATATTGATCACCGATTCGACGTGTTTACAGAATTACAGGCCGGCTCCTACCTATTCACTGATGTGCAATACAACACCGTGCAACTCAACGAAGAGGGGACCAAGCCCTTTGGCCCTTCCCTGACAGTCCTGGCCACGGTCGTTAGCGCTGTCCACGATACTCATTCGGTGATTGATGCCGGTTTGAAAAGTTTTGCAACAGACGGGCCTGTGCCTGAGATAATGCGCGGGGCCCCAGCGGAAGCAACATACAGGTTCATGGGGGATGAGCACGGAGCCGTGGTGTATCCACCTGGGAATAACAAAACACTAACTACTGGTGATCGCATCTCGTGTATTGTACCACACTGCGATCCTACGGTTAACCTGTATGATAATTACCACTGCATGAAAGGAAGCATGCTTGTCCAGATTGTCCCTATAGACGCCCGGGGCAACTCATAGAGAATAATCCTTTAATTTTATAGCAATAGTTTATGTTTGAAGGCAAAAGTGTGTTAGGGAAATAGTCATGCAGATTGATAAATTAACATACCGTAGCGTTCGGACCCGCGCGGCCCTTCTCCCTCTTACTCGACCAGTGGTAGCACGGGTCGGGGAATTCAGGGAGTGGCCCGTGATCCTAATAGATTTGGAGACAGAGGAAGGGATTACCGGAACTTCCTATCTAGAACCATATCTTGCCAACTCCGTTAAGTATATTAGGCCGGCAATTCATGACTTGATAGACCGAAGAAAGGGCGAGGTAATAGCCCCCGCAACCGATTTCTACACTCACCGAAAAATGCTTAATCTTATTGGCCTACAAGGCGTCGCAACAATCGCAGTTTCTGGAATCGATATGGCTGCCTGGGATGCACTCTCGAAAGCTGCCAATATGCCTCTAGCCCGGCTGCTTGGAGGCAGCACAGACCCAATTCCCGCATACAACAGTAACGGACTATGGCTGACACCGGTTGACACTCTCGAACAAGAGGCAGCAGACCTTAAAGGGGAAGGGAACTTCGACGCGCTCAAGTTGCGTATTGGCCGAGAATATCTGGCTGATGATCTACGTGCTCTCGAAGCTGTTCGCAAAGGTGCTGGCTCTGACGTCAAATTGATGTGTGACTTCAATCAGGGACAGACCATTGGAGAGGCATTATCCCGGTGCCATGCCCTCGACGACAGCGGGCTCTATTGGTTCGAAGAACCAATCCCCTACGACCAAATCCCAGGATATGTTCAACTGGCTCGTGAACTCAAAACTCCGGTACAACTAGGCGAAAATTTTTATGGTCCTCGCAGCTTATACGAGGCCGTAACCGCAAGGGCCGGGGATTATATGATGCCCGACCTAATGCGAATTGGTGGCGTCACAGGTTGGTTACACGCTGCCTCTATCGCCGGATCTGCTGGGATCCCAATTTCTTCCCATTTGTATCCAGAGTTCTCCGCACACCTGTTAGCAGTGACGGAGACTGCACATTGGCTTGAGTGGCAAGACTGGGTAAATCCCATACTGCAGGAACCTTTCAAATTATCTGATGGGACACTTGCTATTCCGGAAACGGCAGGCGCCGGAATAGAATGGGACGAGTTAGCCGTTAAAAAATTTGAGATGGATATATAGCATGGTTGATTTGGATATTAAGGCTCTCACCTTCGACGTCTTCGGCACTGTAGTTGACTGGAGAGGTTCAATCGGACGGGAAGGATCTGTATGGGGTGATACAAAGAAGCTAGAGCTCGACTGGTTCGCCTTCGCGGATACATGGCGTGGCCTCTATCAACCTGCAATGGAGAAAGTTAGGACCGGGGAACTAGACTGGATAAATTTGGATGGCCTCCATCTCATGAACTTGCACCAACTGTTGGGAGAGTTTGGCCTGGATAACCTAAATAAAGAAGAGCTGAATCATATCAACACCATGTGGCACAGATTAGACCCTTGGCCCGATTCTGTAGCAGGCATGAACCGATTGAAGACAAAGTTCACCCTGGCGTCCCTATCCAATGGAAATGTCGCGTTAATTGTGAACATGGCTAAACGGGCGCGCATCCCCTGGGATACAGTCCTGGGTGCGGAGGTCGTTGGCCATTATAAGCCAGAACCCCAGGCCTATACGAAGAGCGTCGAATTACTTGGGATAAAACCCAGCCAAACACTTATGGTCGCCGCCCACAATAGCGATCTGATTGCAGCCTCGGCAGTTGGGCTACGGACAGCCTTCCTAAGAAGGCCCCTAGAGTATGGCCCCAATCAGTCTGCCGACACAAACCCAACGGCTGATTACAACTTCGTGGCAGAAGATCTTATCGACCTTGCAGAACAGTTGGGGACTTAGATGGATCGTATCCCATTCAAGCGCGAGCTATCTTTCGAATATGGCCAAGCGGCGCAACTTTCTCCACTCATTCGCAGAGTGGTGGCTAAAAACCCGAGCATGTTTACCCTACACGGAACTGGAACCTACATTGTAGGGAAAGGGAACGTAGCTATTATTGATCCGGGCCCTAATATTCCTGAACACATAACAGCTGTTCTGGAAGCAATCCGAGGAGAAACAGTTACCGACATCATCATTACCCACACACATATTGACCATTCTCCAGCTACACCCCACGTGAAAGCAGCTACCCAAGCAACAACTTGGGGATTTGGACCGCATGGAACCACACATACAGGTGAACAAGTAGAGGAAGGTGCCGATTACGATTTCGTGCCAGACCAGGAATTACGTGACAACATGTTGGTCGAAGGCAATGGTTGGACCATAGAGGCCATCCACACGCCTGGCCACACTTCCAATCATATCTGCCTTGCGCTTAAAGAAGAGAACGTTATGTTTTCAGGGGACCACGTCATGGGCTGGTCTACCTCTGTAATTTCTCCTCCCGATGGCGACATGGGCTCGTACCTCCAGTCCCTGGAAAAATTACTAGCCCGACACGAGACCCGTTATTGGCCAACCCACGGTCCCGCAATTGAAAACCCGCAAGAATTTGTTCAGGCCTTTATTACCCACAGGAAAAAGAGAGAAGAAGATATCAAATCCTGCCTGCATGCGGGTGTGACAAAAATCCCGGATATCGTAGAGCAGCTGTATAAATCTACTGACCCCAAGCTTTATGGGGCCGCTGGAAGGTCCGTACTCGCCCACCTAATCCATATGGTTGAAACCGGCCGGGCACTTTGTGATGAAACACCAAGCGTACATTCATCATTTCAACTCAGCCCATAGGTGTTGTCCATTTCACTTGCAATAGGAAATAATCACTCGCGACGGATCGTATCCTGCCCATACCGACGTTGATAGACTGGTGTGGGCCGGGATTTAGTGCGGGGTGGGGGGTTAGAAATTAGGCTAATAACCTCCTTAAGGACCAGACCGGTCACTGATGGAATCGGTAGTTTGGCTGCTTCCTCCAATGGCACCCATCCAATATCCAATAACTCCCCACTGCCTTTAATTTGGCCCTGCACATGGATTGCATTCGCCATAAAAAATCTAGCGTGAAATCTCCTCGGTCGTCCAGGAGGAGTTATTGCCCTACAGATATAATCAAGATTGGCAAGCGCCGGACCAACTCCCTGCTTGGCAAAATCTGACCACGCTCTATGTCTACTAGTCAGCGCGCCGGCAGGCATCTCGCCTGCCAACATAAGCCCTGTCTCTTCGTATGTTTCACGGACAGCGGCAACAGCAAGAGCTCGGGCTCGGGCTGGGCTGCAGTTTTTTTCCAATCGGCGCGCAACATCTTGTGTGAGGCTAGTTGCGGGAACCACCCTACTATCCGACGGATCTACGCGTCCACCGGGGAATACATAGCGGTTGGGCATAAATGCATGACCACCATGCCTCTGTCCGAGCAAAACCTCGGGGACGGCCCCAGAATTCTTTATAAGTACAAGCGTTGCGGCATCTTTTGGTCGGAGTGTTGTAGCCATATTCGAATAATTACATTGATTGGTTAAATAAAATAGCCACCAGTCTAAGTAGCTTGCGACTACAGGGACACTGCGACAGAATACCACATAGGAGAAAAACTATTCTAATATAGCAAGACAATGGGGCCTGCCATGCCAACCGTCAATACTAATAACGGCCAACTGCACTACGATCTTGTAGACACCACTCCACCATGGGTGGAATCGCCAGAAACCATTCTGTTTCATCATGGCGTTGCTATAAATAGCGGAATATGGGGCTCATGGATTCCAGAACTTTCCGATAAATACCGCATCCTTACCTTTGACGTCCGGGGCTATGGACGGTCCCATATTCCAGGAGAAAATTTTGAGTGGTCGTTTGAAAGCTTAGCGCAAGATGTCATGGCTGTCGCAGACGCTGCCGAGATAGAGAAATTTCATTTTGTTGGCGAATCTATGGGCGGAGCAATGGGGCTTTATCTGGGAAGGTACCACCCAGAACGGTTGTTAAGCATCACCCCGTGCACAAGTCCACACAATGGGGGAAAGGTTCAATGGCTTGCCGAGTGGCGCGACTTCATTACCAAAAATGGAATGAAGGGCTGGTCAAAGCGTATGATGGAGCGAAGGTTTTTCCCTGATGGTATTAGTAAAAACGCGGAAGAGTGGTTTGCCTCCACCCAAGAAGCCTGTTCGCCACATTCCGTTCTTGGTCAGGGAGAAATGCTTCTCAACGTGGACCTTACATCGGAGCTACAGTCCATTACGAAACCAGTGCACCTTATAGCTGCCGACAGCAGCCCTTTTCTCCCCTTGGCCACTACCCTTGATATCCATAATTCCCTGCCCAACTCAGAAATCGATGTGATTGCTAATGCTAGACACGGAGTAGTATTTTCTCATTCAAAGCTCTGTGCGCAATCGCTGAGAACTTTTATTGAACACCTCAAATAGCTAAGCGTTGCCGCCGACCGAGCGCGATTATTTTTTACTTCCAACTTCGTTTAGAAAGTCATCCTCAGCGGAGCCAAAGCCATTCTCCATGGCAACCGGATAATATTCATTAAAGGTACACATTATTAAATCAAACGGGACGTCGACAAAAGACCCCCGTTCCCGAATATATTCCATATGGCGACGGCCTGAGGAGTCATAGGGGTGAAACAAACTGTCATCCCGACCGTTGAACTCTAAGGGCAATACTCCAAACCGTTCACACAAAGTAATATTAAAGGCGGGAGTCGCTTTGACCCAAGTCCCGTCCAAGAACAACTCTGTGTAACCGTGGAAGACAAACTCATCTGTCTGCAACAATTCCAGTAATTTTGGGGTTGCCAGGTGGTTCCTAACATCTCCATATCCTACCCGACTGGGAATACCAACTGCCCTAGCACATGCCGCAAGCAGGGCAGCCTTTGTAATACAAAATCCAGTCTTTTGATTTAGACAAAGGCTGGCCCGGTAGTCTTCTGGCTTCCGCCCAATGCCGTATGGATCATACCAAATAGAATCCCGCACAGCGTAGTATAGGCGTACCCCTTGCTCAAGATCCGACCCTGATCCTGCCTGTGTCTGGGCAAAGTCTTTCACGGCAGAATTTTCTGAATCGATAAAATAAGTTGACGTCAGGCATGACGAAAGATCCGCCCCACTCGTATTTTTGCCTTCTTCGTCCATGGGTTTTATTTCAACATTTCCCTCACAAAAACTGTCGTAAATAGAATTACTACACGACACATATCAAACTAGCCTACTCTAAGAAGTCTAACAACTTTCCTTTGCGGCCACTGACCGAACCGTGATATAAATACAGCTGTTCGCGTGAGTACACGTAAATCCGCTTGAACCAAACTTCGAGATAACCATATAAACATATATAAAACTATTAACCAAAGGGTTAGCAGATAGGAAATGATCTATGGCTGAACAACGTTTTACCTCATTTGCACAGGGCCGTACCGCGGGTTCGGCTGACATAGACGAGGGGCTCCGGTCCTTTATGCTGAAAGTCTATAACTACATGGGCCTGGGACTTGCTCTAACGGGAGCCGTGGCCTTTTTCGTTTCAACCTCCCCGGCTTTCATGCAGGCGATTTTCGGGACGCCTCTGCAATATCTTGTAATGTTATCACCTTTTGCATTTATCCTTGTGCTTAGTTTCGGAATAAACCGCCTCCGGCCAGCAACAGCGCAACTATTATTCTGGGCCTTTGCTGGAGTTATGGGTTTGTCGCTCGCATCTATTTTCAAAGTCTACACTGGAGCCAGTGTGGCCCGCGTGTTTTTTATAACTGCATCCGTGTTCGGGGCTATGAGCCTTTACGGATACACAACCAAAAAATCTCTAGCTAGCTGGGGTTCTTTCCTGTTTATGGGCTTGATTGGCATAGTGATAGCAATGGTAGTAAACATCTTTCTTGCTTCAAGTGCCCTACATTTCATAATTTCAGTAGTTGGCGTGTTGGTTTTTACTGGCTTAACGGCTTACGACACTCAGCAAATTAAACATCAATATTATGAGGGAGACACCGCAGTAATAGCAGAAAAGAAGGCTATAATGGGTGCGCTTCGGCTCTATCTAGATTTCATAAATCTTTTCATAATGCTAATGCATCTCCTGGGCCAAAATAGGTAAGCCTGAAAGACCATTTAAGTTATCAAAACCGTTCGGCACACTGCCGGGCGGTTTTTTTTACCCCACGGTTATCCCCGCTAAGCTCATCTGAGGGATACAGCCAGTCAGTGTAATCACGACAAAAACAGTCTAAACTTAGATCTAAGAGGCAGTTAGACCTCAACCTGATAAAGAGCAGATCAATATGAGTCGATACGAAGAAACCTACCTTAATTCTATAAAAAATCCTGAAGAATTTTGGGCCGACGCAGCAGAGGACATTTTCTGGTACAAGAAATGGGATACCGTGCTGGATAACAGTAACCCCCCTTTTTATCGGTGGTTTGCCGGCGGGCAGGTGAACACCTGTTACAATGCCCTCGACCGACACGTCGATGTGCATGGCGCTGGCGAAAACCTAGCCCTTATTTATGACAGCCCAATAACCGGAACTTCATCGAAATATACATATAGCGAACTTCGCGACGTAGTATCTAATTTTGCGGGCGGGCTCACTAATATGGGCATAAAAAAGGGAGATCGGGTACTCATCTATATGCCAATGATTCCGGAGACTCTGATAGCTATGCTGGCATGCTGCCGTATTGGCGCTATTCATTCGGTTGTCTTTGGAGGCTTTGCAGCACCTGAATTAGCCACACGGATTGACGATGCGGAACCCATAGCTGTCATTGCGGGAAGTTGCGGCATCGAACCTGGGCGGGTAGTCCCATACAAACCTCTACTGGACCAAGCCATCGCTATTTCAAAACATAAGCCAACCCAATGCATTATCTTTCAGAGAAATGCGGGCCCGGCATCTATGATTGCTGGTCGAGACATCGACTGGATGGACGTAATGTCTAAGGGATATCCACAGGAATGTGTGCCACTCTCAGCGACGGATCCGCTCTATATTCTCTACACTTCAGGAACCACCGGGGTACCTAAAGGCATCGTTCGCGACAACGCAGGCCACATGGTAGCCCTGAAATGGAGCATGACCAATACCTATGACACCCATCCAGGAGAAGTCTATTGGGCAGCATCCGATGTAGGCTGGGTGGTCGGCCATTCTTACATTGTGTATGCGCCACTTTTGCAGGGTTGCACGACTGTTATATATGAGGGGAAGCCTGTTGGCACTCCAGATGCTGGCGCTTTCTGGCGCGTAATTAGTGACCATAACGTGAAAACAATGTTTACGGCACCCACCGCCTTGAGGGCAATCAAGCGAGAGGACCCAAATGCCAAATTACTAGAAAGGTACGATCTTAGTCAGTTCAAATCACTGTTTCTTGCGGGGGAGCGTGCGGATCCCGATACAATGGAGTGGGCCCACCAACATTTAAATGTTCCCATCGTTGACCACTGGTGGCAAACAGAAACCGGATGGTCAATAACAGGTAATTTTTTGGGACTAGGCGCGCTTCCGATACGGTTTGGCTCTTCAACCAAACCCGCCCCTGGATTTAAACTAGAGGTGCTGGATGAAAACACTTCGCCTCTACCCCCAGGCGAAATTGGAGCACTTTCGATAAAACTGCCAATGCCCCCAGGGTGTTTGCCAACACTATGGAAAAATGACGAAGGCTACGTTAGCTCCTACCTTAAAGAGTTCCCTGGATACTACCAGACGGGCGATGCTGGTTATATCGATGAGGATGGGTATGTATGGGTGATGACACGCACAGATGACATCATAAATGTGGCCGGCCACCGTTTATCGACTGGCGGAATAGAAGAAGTTCTGGCATCCCACTCCGCTGTAGCAGAGTGCGCCGTTATGGGAGTGGCTGATCCTCTTAAAGGACAAATTCCTATCGGTCTCTTAGTTCTTAAGGCAGGAATTAACAAACCAGATGGCGAAATAACAGCTGAAGCCGTGCAAATGGTCCGGGGCTCGATTGGACCTGTTGCGTCCTTCAAAACTGCAGTAATCGTAAAACGTCTTCCAAAAACACGATCTGGAAAAATTCTACGCGGCACAATGCGAAATATAGCGGATGGCCAGCCGTATGAGATACCAGCTACAATAGATGAACCCGCCTCCCTGGAGGAAATCGCCCAAGACCTCCGTTCGGCGGGCTATCCCGCAAAGTGAACGGGCCCGTAAATCTCCGTGCCTATGGCCTACTTGCTCGCGACAACAGGATCCTGATTTCTGAAGAGAAAGTTGCAGGAAAAAACATTCTTAAATTTCCCGGAGGAGGTGTTGAACCAAATGAGACGCCGGAACAGGCCCTGCGGAGAGAATTCATGGAGGAATGCTCCCTGTCCATAGAGGTGTTGCGGTTACTCCACGTCCCAGGAACGCTTTTCAGTCCCTGGACCCATACCCACTACACACCCATGTACTACCAGGTTGACGGCATAGGTAAGCCCGTATCACCACCACACGAACCCCTAACACTTTCTTTCCTTAGCCCTAAATCTGCAACCTCTAGCGGACGAATGGCCAACCCAGAATTAGAGGCAATTCGACGGCTCTTTGGAGATGATTCAACTACCTGACCGCAACAGTAGCGCGGTGCGCGGCAGCCTTTTACAGCAATATGAATTTTAACTTACTGATAGTCCGTTCTATACAACTCATGGCATATCTCTTCAAAATCTTGGTGTACCTTAGTCAAAAGGCCGTGGCGTATAAAAAAATCAATCAGCACCAAATTACAATTAAACTTAAAATCGTCGCCAGTAGCTACCACCTCCATGACTTCCTCCACAGGCCAAAGCTGGAAGTCCTCCACCTCGCCATCGGTATTGGTCGGCTGAAAATCCAATGGTAACTCCAGTTCGTACGCAAAAATTAAATCATCGCGTAGACCATATTCGAGCTCATGACGGTAACTAATGGTCCCCACCGGCCTTGCATGCGCGACATAGGCCGGCCCTATATTGGCCTCCTCGGCGGATTCCTTGACTAAGTTCTCCTGCAAACTAATCCCAGCTGGCTGTCCTCCAGCAACTGTGTTATCCCATTTCCCTGGATAAACAACCCTATCCGATGCACGCCTGGGCACCCATATAAAAATTTTGCCAGCTTTTCGGACATATCCAGTAAGATGAATCCCATATGCTCGCACTCCAAATGCAGACACATACGCCCGATTCAACTGAAAAAAACTTTGGCCGAATCTGTACCCCACAGAATAAAATTCATTTAGCCGCGGCTTTGTCATTCCCTGTTCGCAAAGAGCTCGGCCAATTTTATCCATAGCGTCACCACGCAACGCATTTGTGCTTAGGTGAGAGCCTATTACAAAGTCGGGGGCTTTATAAAAAACGTATTCTGAAAACTTCGCAAAACTCTGTTGCAAGCTGTCCTTTATCCATCCGATTCTCTTGCCCGATACCTTTAACGCCTTAAAGTGAGAAAGATCATGCTTGTTGCAAAGTTTTATATGATGCAGAAAACTCATAAACTTCCGCTAATGTAATTACTTGTCATCAGACATACGGCTCAATATTGCACCAATGGTCAAAAAACAATCAAGGTCTATACTATTTTTCATCCTAGCATTATTCTCGTTGACCTTAGGATCAGCGGCTTGCACGAGAGACAAAATAAACACGGATCTTGAAGTAAGCCATATGCACATGGCTAAGACCCACTTAGTGACCAGCGATGGAATGAAGCTGCCCTTAAAAAAATGGAGTCCACAACGCGAACCGCAGGCTATCATACTCGCTCTCCACGGGTTCAATGATTATAGCAACGCCTTCTCCAAGCCTGCTGAACATTGGACCAAGGAAGGTTTCCTAGTCTACGCCTATGATCAACGAGGTTTCGGAGCCACCTCTGATGCGGGAATGTGGCCAGAAACCAGTGTGCTTGTGCAAGACCTGCTGGCAACCGTTGCTTTATTAAAGGAAATCCACCCGAAGGTCCCGCTGTATCTTTTAGGGGAAAGTATGGGTGGTGCGCTTCTCATCGCAGCCTCCCATCGTCTTCCCGCCGAAATTATATCAGGATTTATTCTCGTAGCACCGGCCGTTTGGGCCAGAAAGACTATGCCCCCAATGTATGTTGCTACTCTGTGGCTTGGTACCCACGTAATACCGTGGCTTCGCCTATCTGGTAAGGGACTTAAAATACAGGCATCGGACAACCGTCAAATGTTGCTGGAACTTGGAGAAGATCCGCTAGTAATCAAGCAAACTCGAATAGATACGATGTATGGCTTAGTTAACCTGATGGACTCCGCCTTAAGGAATACACCAAACCTCGCCACACCCACCTTGCTGCTCTACGGAGCCAATGACGAAATTATTCCTAAACACGCTACGTCAGAAATGTTAACTGCGATGAACAATTCCCCGCGGGTTGTGGTATACCCCAAAGGATACCATATGCTACTCAGGGATCTGCAGGCTGACACGGTATTGAGGGATATTACAGAATGGATTCGCCATCCAAATAACGACCCTCCTTCAGGCCACGGGAATGCCTGGAGGACTTTTTTCTAACCCGTTTTATTTTCGGGATATTCGTTTGCTGTGTCCGCCAGCTCGGACCAGCTGCCACGCCACCCAGACGGCAAAGAGCAGAATTATCGCACCCACTAGGTACGGGGCGTGCCGTCCCCAAATTCCAAAGATGACTCCCGCAAATGTGGGGCCCATTATACGGGCCAAGCTGGCACCCGATTGTGCAACCCCAAGAGCAGCGCCTTGGCCGGATGCCGACGCGCGTCGGGAAATAAGGCTATTCAGGGCCGGATTACAAAAACCGAATCCGCCCGCCAGCAGGGCCGTCGCCAATAATAGTAGACTGAGATTAGAGGAAAGAGGCATCAGCACAAAACCCATAATCAGTGCCCAAACACCTACAAAGATTACCCTCTCCTCTCCCCAAGCCCTCGTTGCTGGCCCAATTAACCCACCTTGAACAATCGCGGCCACCACGCCAACGTAGGCAAACAAATAACCTACCTCCCTTGGCCCCCAATAAAATTGGCGCTCCGCCCAAAGTGCTATGGTAGCCTCCAAGCCTGCAAATACGAACATCACTAATAGGAAAAGAAGTATAAGAGGTTTCATATCAGGTTGTTTTATAGCCCCCACTATAGGTGCGAACCAACGTCCCTCTCTCTTTCCTATTCCCTTATTCTTCTCTGGCTCCTTTAATAGAGCCAAGGTCAACACTGCAGCCACCGCTGAAAGGCCAGCTGCAAAAAGCGGCGCCATATAAAAGTTCACCTCGCCGGAACTTGATCCTGACAAAAGCCCCCCGATTACCGGTCCAAAAATAAACCCTAAACCAAAGGCTGCCCCAAAAAGTCCCATTCCACGTGCGCGGTTCTCAGGCTCGGTTACATCGGCAATATATGCTTGAGCGGCTGCAATATTGCCTGCGAAGAAGCCTGCCAACATGCGTGCCGCAAAGAGCATGAGGAGGCTGCTCGCATACGCCATAAAAAGATACGCCGCGCAAGTCCCCACTAGGCTCAACAATATTACTTGCCGCCGTCCTATAACTGGTAAGTCCAACTGATTGGCTTTAATGGATAGTCCTGTAAGCAGGTTGGCCAGGCTCTTTGTAAGCTCTGCGGTATCTTTTGATGCGAGCTCGAGGGAGCGATAGGAAGATAGCAGGACCAGAAACCCGGGTTTTTCTCTTATTATCGGCCCAGACAGCCTGAGGTCTTGTTCTTCGGGATCACCCGTCTTTTGCTGTTGGCTGATTTCCGGTGCAGGTTGAGTTTGGATGTTCGTGCCCTCGTTAAGTCTCTTCAGGGCATCCATGGCCCTCTCGTGGCCCTGGCCTGCGGCTAAATGATACCATTTTTTAGCTTTAATGCTGTCAACAGGAACGCCGTTACCCATCTCATAGGCGTGGGCTAAGTCAAATTGTGCCTCTGCAACGCCACTTTGGGCGGCTCTC
>CACETT010000037.1 GCA_902562525.1 uncultured Alphaproteobacteria bacterium | reverse complement strand
TATTTTGCATCGGATTATTTTGATCAGCTGTTAGCTTGGGCAACCCACCTTATCCATACCGGCAATGCCTATATTGACGATTTAACACCCGACCAAATCCGTGAATATCGAGGCACGTTAACTGAGCCAGGCAAGGAAAGTCCTCACCGTGCTCGATCAGTTGAAGAAAACATAACTCTTTTTGAAAAGATGCAATCAGGCAAATGCAAGGAAGGAGAACACGTTCTGCGTGCCAAGATAGATATGGCATCGGGCAACATCAATATGCGTGATCCAATCATTTACAGAATAATGCAACATAGTCATCCCAGGACTGGTAGTGCTTGGTATGTATATCCTACTTATGATTTTGCTCATGGGCAGTCCGACGCCCTTGAAAACATATCCCACTCT
This sequence comes from uncultured Alphaproteobacteria bacterium, assembly GCA_902562525.1. Classification (GTDB taxonomy): domain Bacteria; phylum Pseudomonadota; class Alphaproteobacteria; order UBA7887; family UBA7887. Next base: position 12,351 of record CACETT010000037.1, on the reverse strand, counting down.
ATTTGCACCTTGGAATTTGAGGATCATCGCCCCCTTTATGAGTGGTTTCTTAACAATCTTCCCGTAGCCTCCAGGCCTCGGCAACATGAATTCGCCCGACTCTCCCTTACCCACACGGTCCTATCAAAACGGGTCTTAACCCGCCTTGTGGATGAAAAACTTGTGTCAGGTTGGAATGACCCAAGGATGCCGACCTTGGCTGGCCTGCGGCGCAGAGGGTACCCACCCGAGGCTATCCGTGACTTTGCTGCACGAATTGGGGTCTCCAAACGTGATTCGATAGTCGACGTCGCAATGCTGGAGCACTGTGTAAGGAACGTTCTCAACCAAAAAGCGTCCAGGTATCTCGCCGTGCTTCGCCCAGTTAAAGTAATCATAGAGAACTATCCGCCCGGAGAAACCGAACAACTAGAAGCTCCCAACAACCCTAACGACGTAGAGGCAGGCAGCAGGCGCATTCCTTTTTGTCGCGAACTTTACATAGAGGAAGACGACTTTATGGAAGACCCACCAAGAAAGTTTTTTCGTCTTGCCCCCGGGAAAGAGGTCCGTCTACGTTACGCGTACCTCATCACATGCACTAACATAGTTAAAGATAACACAGGCAAGGTGACTGAAATCCATTGCACCTATGACCCTGAAACCAAGGGGGGGAACACTCCGGACGGACGTAAAGTCAAGGGCACTATACACTGGGTCGCTGCGGACTATGCGCACACTGCAGAGGTCAGATTGTTCCAGCACCTTTTCGAAGATGAAGCGCCAGACCTTAGCGGCAACCTAAGCGATGCTATTAACACAGCCTCCCAAGAGGTGATCAAAAACTGTATGCTCGAACCTGCGCTAGCTGATTTACAGACAGAAACACCGGTCCAATTTGAGCGAGTAGGTTATTTTTGGCGGGACATAGAAGCGGCAGAAGGTGCTGATATCTGGAATCGGACGATAGGCCTGCGGGACAGCTGGGCTAAAAGCTTAAAAACGAAAGGTTGAGGGATGCGGTCTTCCTGCAAAGTTCTGAGCCGTTCCAAATGTAAGGAAAATAAGAAAACAATATGAACAAACCCGTTGGATTTATTGGACTGGGACTGATGGGCCAGCCCATGTGCCGCCGCTGCCTCAAGCCATCGTTGATTTTTCTACTATAGGACTGAAAGCGGCACGTAATTTCGGAGCAACGTTAAAAGATAGCCACGGAGTTACCTACATTGATGCTCCCGTAACTGGCGGAGTTGTTGAGGCCGAAAAAGGTGCCCTTACCATGTTTGCAGGCGGAGAAGCCGCCGCTGTCGAAGACCTCATGAACATTCTTAAATACATGGCAACAGACATTATCTACATGGGCGATTGCGGAACTGGGCAAATTACCAAAATATGTAACCAAGTAATGTTTATGGCGACAATGGTTACCATGGCTGAAATGCTAAAGCTTGCAGAGAACGGCGGCGTAGCCTCGCAGTCTTTACCAGAAATTTTTTCCGCTGGCTTTGGAAACTCCAGAAGACTAGAGGTCTTTGGTGAACAAATGGCCTGACGAGACGCCACACTGACTGGAAAACTAAAGGTTGCACAAAAAGACCTAGAGCTAATCCTTTCACTTGGAAGAGATACAGCCACTTCTCTCCCAATGTCGGGCATAGCCACTCAAATGGTCCGTCTTGCAATTGATAAGGGGCTTGGGGAGAATGATATAATCCGATTTATTCGTATTTATGATGACGATGGTAATAAAAATGATTAAGCGCGAAATGAAACCAACAATAGTTGCACTCCGCCCACACATATGCTTAGTCAATGTTGGGCTAGAAAATTAGAATAAAAGCGAGGCATTATGACTGATCTAGTTAACTTTGAGATAATGGACTCAATTGGCGTCATTACAGTCAACAATCCGCCAGTTAATGCATTATCGGTCGGTGTTCCCCAAGGCATTATCGATAGCGTCCAAGCAGGAACATCAGATCCCAGCGTAAAGGCGATGGTACTCATGGGAGGCGGAAGAAGCTTCATAGCGGGAGCCGACATCAATGAGTTCTTGACACCACCACCGGCCGGAAGCGCAAGCTTAGATGACATGATATCGAGCTTTGAAACCTCTACCAAACCTATAATTGCCGCGATTCATGGCAACGCTCTTGGTGGCGGACTCGAGACAGCCCTAGCATGCCATTATCGCTGCGGAACCGCCGACTCCCTGTACGGACTGCCTGAGGTATTAATAGGCATCTTACCTGGAGGCCAAGGCACCCAACGTTTGCCCCGTGTTTGCGGTGTGGAGAAGGCCCTTCCACTGATGGTCAGTGGAGAGTTTGTGCCGGCTCCAAAGGCCCTAACCCTAGGCATAATAGACCATGTGGTGGAGAACAATCTGGTTGAAGGTGCCGTTGCATTTGCGAAGCAAATCTCTGCAGAAAATCGCCCACTCAGAAAAATTCGCGAAGAGTCCGTAGCCCCTCCTGCAGCAGATTTCTTTGACAACTTCGAGAAATCTATAGGGAAACGTGCCCGTGGCTACCTCGCCCCCTACAAAATAATCGAATGCGCTAAAGCTTCCGTTGAACTTCCCTTTGACAAAGGGGTAGAGCGGGAAAAAGAACTTTTCCAAGACTGCCTCAAGTCGGACCAAGCCAAGGGATTAATGAACCTGTTCTTTGCGGAGCGGGCTTGTACAAAGATCCCTGACGTTCCGCGTGAGACGCCCACAAAAAAGATAGAAACAGCGTCCGTTCTTGGCGCTGGTACAATGGGCGGCGGAATTGCGATGAATTTTATAAATGCAGGCATACCGGTAACTTTATTGGAGGCCAATCAGGAAGCCCTGGATAAGGGGCTTGAAATAATCCGTAAAAATTACGCCAATACCGTAAAGAAAGGTCGATTAACACAGTCGGATATGGACCAACGTCTTGGGTTAATCACTCCAACCCTGTCCTATGAAGACATAGCCGATACGGACATAGTCGTGGAAGCAGTCTTTGAAGAAATGGAAATAAAGAAAGAAGTCTTCCGTAAACTAGACAAAGTAATGAAAGATGACGCCATCCTGGCAACCAACACCTCTACTCTGGACGTAGATGAGATAGCATCGGTAACCGGCCGGCCCGAGGCGGTTATAGGAACCCACTTTTTCAGCCCAGCTAATGTCATGAAACTCCTGGAGATTGTCCGAGGAGCCAAGACTAGCAAAGAAGTAATCGCCACAACCATGAAGCTTGGTAAAACAATTAAGAAAGTTCCTGTTTTGGTAGGTGTGTGCGACGGGTTTGTTGGCAATCGAATGCTCGCTCGTTATTCCAAACAAGCAAATCTTATGATTTTGGAGGGAGCCCTTCCGCAAGAAGTTGACCAGGCATTGTTTGATTTTGGTCTGGCTATGGGGCCATTTGCCATGGGTGACCTGGCTGGACTCGATGTTGGATGGCGAATTCGGAAACGGCGTGCAGAAGAAAATGGGGCATTCCAAGATGAGGCAGGGCTGGATGATCAAATATGCGAAATGGGCCGATTCGGCCAGAAGACAAGCGCGGGATGGTATCGATACGACCCTGGCAGCAGGGTCCCCATTCCCGATCCAAAAATAGAAGAACTTATCAAAAAATACTGTGAAGAACGGCAAATCCAACGTCGCCCGATAGAAAAAGAAGAGATAGTGGAGCGGTGCATGTACGCCCTTGTCAACGAAGGAGCAAAAATTCTGGAGGAGGGGATCGCACTACGTGCAAGTGACATTGACGTAATTTATGCCAATGGCTATGGATTTCCTCGGTATCGTGCCGGACCGATGCTATATGCTGACATGGTGGGCCTAGATAAGGTATACAAAACCATTTGTAGCTATCATGAGAGGTTTGGTGAAGTATGGGAGCCTGCTCGGCTCTTAAAAAAGCTTGCGGAAGAGGGGAAGTCCTTTAGCGACATATAAGCCCTAAAGAAAGGTTCGTTGGAAGCAATTAGACTACTATTAGAAACTACGGGAGGATGTCATGGCAGACGCAGTAATCGTATCAACGGCCCGAACACCTATTGGAAAGGCATATCGGGGCGCTTTTAATAATACCCATGGGGCTACCATGGGAGGACATGTTATCAAGCACGCCATGGAGCGAGCCAAGGTAGATCCACAAGAGATAGAAGATGTAATTTTAGGATGCGCTATGCCGGAGGGGGCAACCGGGGGCAATATCGCCCGCCAAGCAGCTCTGCGAGCTGGATGTCCTGTGACGACATCGGGGGCAACAATAAATCGGTTTTGTTCCTCGGGGCTCCAGGCGATAAGCACTGCGGCTCACAGGGTAACTGTTGACAATGTTCCTGTAGTTCTGGCAGGAGGCCTAGAATCTATAAGTTTGGTTCAAAACGAGAACCAGAATGGACACAGGGCGCAAGAAGATTGGTTAAACGACAACAAACCCGAACTTTATTTACCCATGATCGACACTGCCGAAGTTGTAGCAAAACGTTACGGGATTACCCGTGAACAGCAGGACGAGTATGGACTACAAAGTCAGCTTCGTACGGCCGCCGGACAGCAGGCAGGGCGATTTGATGACGAAATAGTACCCCTGACCACTACAAAACTGGCCTTTGACAAAAAGACTGGTGATAGTTGGGAGGAGGAGGTAACTCTGGAACAAGATGAAGGCAACCGCCCAAGTACTACCATGGAAGGTTTGGCCTCGCTTGAGCCAGTGAGGGGAGAAAATCACTTCATCACTGCTGGGAATGCCAGCCAGCTGTCTGACGGAGCTTCAGCATGTGTCATCATGAACTCCACGCTCGCAGAGAAACGAGGATTAGAGCCCTTAGGCACTTATCGGGGCCTTGCTGTTTCGGGCTGCGAACCAGATGAAATGGGTATTGGGCCAGTGTTTGCCGTTCCCAGATTACTTGAACGCCACGGCCTAAAAGTCGAAGACATTGGCCTCTGGGAATTAAATGAAGCCTTCGCCGTCCAGGTACTATATTGCCGTGACCGCCTAGGAATAGACAACGACAAACTCAATGTTGATGGAGGCGCAGTGTCTATTGGGCATCCTTACGGTATGAGCGGCTCTCGCATGGTTGGGCATGCATTGATCGAGGGCAAGCGCCGGGGAGCAAAGTACGTTGTGGCCACCATGTGCATTGGTGGCGGCCAGGGTGCCGCTGGTCTTTTTGAGGTTAACTGACTAGTTGAGGATTAGTAAAAATCAAGAAATGTAGACGAAAGGCCTGCCCTACGGCAGGCCTTTTACCTTTACGCCTTAAATAGAGGAGCTCGCTAGAAATGCGTATTGTAAAGAATACAGAAGAACTAAGGTCTCTTGTCGGCGAGGAACTTGGTGTTAGTGAATGGATCGAAATATCACAAGATCGGATAAACAAGTTTGCAGAAGCAACCGGGGACTTCCAATGGATCCACATAGATGTAGAAAGGGCTAAAAATGAGCTCCCCGGAGCCACCACCATAGCTCATGGCTTCCTGACACTGTCCCTATTACCTCAGGTAATTGGTGAGATCTACAAGTTGGAGGGAGTGAAGCATAGTCTTAATTATGGCACTGATAGGGTCCGGTTTACAGCACCGGTCCCGGCTGGAAGTAGGGTGCGTGGAAGATATCGTTTAAAATCAGTTGATGATGTAAAAAACGACGGGCTAAAGGTAGTTGGCGAAACAACTATAGAAATAGAAGGAGAAGAAAGGCCGGCCTGCATAGCGGAAAATATAGGTATCGTGTACTGCTAGACTCAGGCGCTCGGAGCAGAGGCAAAGGACCTACCCACCCCAATCACATGGCCGTTATTCCACCATCAACAACCAACTCAGCGCCAGTCATGAATTTAGATTCGTCAGAGCCCAGATAAACAATCGCCCAGGCTATATCATTGGGCTCACCAATGTGTCCTAAGGGCACTTGTCGAGACAGCTTTTGCCGCACCCTATCGGGATCGTCGGCGTCTTCGAACATAGCGCGAACCATGGGGGTATCAATGAAAGTAGGATGCACGGAGTTACAGCGAATATTATACCCTTTCCTTGCACAATGGAGAGCAACGGATTTGCTTAACAAACGCACGGCACCCTTGCTGGCATTGTAGGCGGCAAGGTTATGTCCACCAATAAGGCCGGACACCGAAGAAATGTTTATTATAGAACCACCCGAACCTTCGCTGGTTGAGGTTTGTTTGATTGCCGCAACACCATATTTACACCCCAAAAAAACCCCATCGCCATTCACGGCCATAACGTGTCGCCACTCCTCTAGGGAACAGTCCTCGACAGAATTCATGGTTCCTATGCCAGCCGAATTAACCAAGATATCCAGACGCCCAAAAACCTCTAACGCCTTTTGAGTAGCGGTTACCCACTCCTCCTCCTTGGTAACATCATGCCTGGCAAAGGCACCGTTTGAACCCAGACTTCTAGCCACAGCCTCACCATCTATCTGGTTGATATCTGTGACTAAAACCCGGGCACCTTCTTCGACCAGTCTTTCAGCGGCCTCACGACCTAACCCAGAGGCGCCACCCGTTATCAAGGCGACCTTTCCGCTCACACGCCCCATCAGAAGAGTTAACTGCGCCCGGCTAGCAATTCGATGTCCTCGTAACCCTCAAGTTCTGGCCTTAGTTGCTTGCGCAGTTCAAGTTTCGCGACTGCCGCCCGATGAACCTCATCAGGTCCGTCAGCTAACCGAAGAGTACGAGCATGTGCCCACGATAGTGCTAATCCAAAGTCCGAGGTCACACCACCACCCCCGTGAGCCTGTAAGGCACGATCTACAACACGCAAGGTCATGTTGGGGACGGCCACCTTAATCATCGCAATTTCGGCTCGCGCCTCCTTATTTCCCACAGTATCCATCATGTATGCTGCCTTTAAGACCAGTAACCTGGCCTGCTCAATCTCCATACGAGAATTTGCGATATCCGCTATGATGGTTCCTTGCTCAGCCAAGCTTTTCCCGAAGGCAGTGCGCTCCTTAACCCGCTTCAACATCTTCTCCAATGCACGCTCAGCAACTCCAATTTGCCTCATACAATGGTGGATTCTACCAGGCCCTAATCGACCTTGAGCTATTTCAAAACCACGCCCCTCACCAAGGAGAATATTGCTGGCTGGAACACGCACATCTTTGAATTCGACTTCACCATGCCCATGAGGAGCATCATCATAGCCAAATACGGGCAGTGTCCTCAGAACCTTTATACCTGGGGTTTCTACTGGAACCACAACCATTGATTGCTGCTTGTGACGATCGGGATTATCAGGATCCGTCTTGCCCATGAAAATCAGCACCTTACACCGGGGATCTCCAATCCCTGAGGTCCACCATTTACGACCATTAATTATGTAATCGTCACCATCGCGTTTAATATTGGACTCTATATTGGTAGCGTCTGATGAAGCGACCCTAGGCTCTGTCATGGCAAAAGCTGAACGGATTTCCCCATTCAATAAAGGCTCCAGCCAGACCCTCTTATGCTCATCGTTCCCGTACCGCTCCAGAACTTCCATATTTCCCGTATCTGGCGCGGAACAATTAAACACCTCCGAGGCTATCTTCGAACGTCCCATAATTTCACATAGAGGAGCATACTCAAGATTGGAAAGACCAAACCCTCGTTCGCTATCTGGCAAAAACATGTTCCAGAGACCGTCAGCCTTAGCCTTAGCCTTTAACTCTTCCATAATTGGGGGAATCTGCCAACGAGTGTCGCCCTCATCCAACTGTTGATCAAAAAGCTTTTCGTTTGGATAAATATGAGCTTCCATGAACGCGGAAACGCGCGCTTGAAGCTCCTTTACTTTAGTCGAATGTTCGAATTCCATATCAAAAACCTACTCCACCTTTTCCTTTTGATTGAACCTCTATCGGTATAACCTTGCTACCCTTTGGTCGAACAATAGCTTGCAACGCCACTTGTGACAACTTATGAGTCAGTTCTTAACCTTATAGGTAAAAATATGGCTGAAATCGCTCCAGACGCAACAGACCGGCATCCTCGAAAAAACGTATCAGTGGATGGTGTTCAGATGACCTACGTCGAAGCCGGTCCGGAAAATGCAGAGACTGTGGTTTTTCTTCACGGCAATCCCACCTCCTCCTACTTATGGCGTAACATCATCCCTCATCTATCAAATTCTCACCGGTGTTTAGCTCCCGATTTAGTGGGCATGGGAAATTCAGGCCGCCCCGACAGCGGGGAGTTTACATTTGCTAATCACGCACACTATCTGGATGGCTGGTTTGCGAATCTAGAGATTAACAATGCCACTCTAGTGTTACACGACTGGGGCTCTGCGCTAGGTTTTCATTGGGCTCGTCGCAACCCAGAAAAAGTCGCCGGATTAGTCTATATGGAGGCCCTAGTCCAACCACTTGAATGGAAAAATTGGCCAGAAAATGCCAAGGGCATATTCCAAGCCATGCGATCCGAAGCCGGGGAGGAAATGGTCTTACAAAAAAACGTCTTTGTAGAGAGGATCCTACCCGCATCGGTAATGCGAAATCTCACAGAGGAAGAGATGGCCGTATATCGGGCACCATTCCTTGAACGGGGCGAGTCTCGACGGCCCACTCTTACGTGGCCGCGGCAAATACCTATAGACAATAAACCTGAGGATGTTGCGGCAATCATACTTGCCTATAGTGAATGGCTCGCACAAAGCTCCATACCCAAATTATTTATAAATGCTGACCCTGGCAGTATACTCGTCGGGCCACAAAGGAATTGGTGTCGCACGTGGCCTAACCAAACAGAGGTCACGGTGCCTGGCCTACATTTCATTCAAGAAGACTCCCCAGAAGAAATTGGGTTAGCGATCAGGAAATTTTTATCTCCAACTTGCTAACCCCATACAAAATTGATGGATGCTCTGCCCACCAACGTTAGCAAAAAATAGAAATGGAAAGACATACCAGTGGTTAATAAGCCCCACGATGTTGCAGGAATATCAGTCTCAGAAATTGATTTGGAAGAAAATCAATACGAAACCTGGGAAAAACAAATTGATGCTCTGCTAGTTCTCTTGTCTGGGGAAAAAAAATTAATGCGCGTTGATGAGCTGAGGCGTGGGATAGAGTCACTTGGAGTAAATGCCTACAACGAGCTAAGCTACTACGAGCGGTGGATCGCCTCCATATCAAAAATCCTAGTGGAGAAAAACATCCTTTCCCAAACGGAAATTGACAATCGAATCAGAAAGCTGCGCGCCGATGGAGATCTTCAATGAGCAGGCTTCCCGATGGTGCTCGAGTACAGGTAAAATCGAGACTTGTAGAAACACATACCCGTGTCCCAATGTATATACAGGGAAAAACTGGCGTTATCGAGCGCTGTTGTGGACCATACAGGAACCCGGAAACTTTAGCCTATGGCAAAGATGGCCTCCCAAAAGAGTTTCTCTATCGAGTAAGATTTTTCCAAAGTGAGCTCTGGGAAGATTATAAGGGAAATTCATCGGATACCGCCGATGTAGAAATCTACCACCACTGGCTTAGCCTGGAATCGGAGTGTTAAGATGCCCCATGATCATCACCACGGCCCCTCCATAGACCCCACCCGCCTGGCTCGATATCAAAATTTAGCGAAGGCGGTTACAGAATTATTGATTGAGAAAAACATTATTTCATCAGATGAAATCGATGATGCTATCAAGGGAATGGATGAAAGAGGACCTGCGTTAGGGGCTAGAATGGTTGCACGGGCCTGGTCCAACTCACACTACAAAGAAAGTATGCTATCCGACGGTTCAGCTGCCGCTGAAGCACTCGGCATTCCTGTAGATGGGACCAAACTGGTCGTAGTCGAAAATACCGAAAAGGTTCACAACCTTGTCGTATGCACTCTTTGCTCCTGCTACCCCCGCAATATTCTGGGCCTTCCACCCAGATGGTACAAGAGCACTCCGTATCGCGCGCGCGCAATCAAAGAGCCAAGAAAGGTCTTGAAGGAGTTTGGAACAATAATTCCGGAGAGCGTTTCTGTTCGCGTTCATGATTCCACGGCAGATATGCGTTACATGGTGCTCCCCGCACGACCCACCAATACTGCGGAATGGAATGAGGAAAGGTTGAGGGAGTTAGTGACCAGAGATTCTATGATTGGAGCGGAAGCCGCCATAACCCCAGGTGACCAAGAATAAAGTCGCTGTTAGGTCAGCTTTAGTCCCAAAACTTTCTATGTTTCCCGCCTGCCGAACATCCCTAGCCCCCGCATTGTCATTACAGTCTCCCCCTTTTGGTTGGATACCTCGTAGAGCGTCCTAACTAATCCGCGGTCAGGCTTAGATTTGGAAGGAATAAGTTCTTCGACAGTGCCACGGGCAGTTAGTGTGTCCCCAGGGCGCACAGGGCGCAGCCAACGCAATTCATCCTGGCCAGGCGAGCCCATACTGGCCGCACGACACAAAAGACCGTCATACAACAACCTCATGAATATTGAAGCAGTATGTAATCCGCTAGCGATAATGCCCCCATAAATCGTCTTAGCGGCCAACTCAGCATCAACATGAAATGGCTGCGGATCAAATTCCCGTGCAAAGGACAAAATTTGTTCCTCGCTTACAGTATAGGATCCAAGTTCATAAACTTGCCCAACCTTAAAAGTTTCAAAATAAATATCTATCTTCACCGCAGCATCCATCCCCGTTTCAGACCCCTAAATCCCAAGCCAACTATAAATTGATTCTTCGCGCTGATTAAATATTGAAGACGGCCCCGACCACTGAACCTTGCCTTCCCCTAAAACAAAAATATCCTGCGCAAGACTTTTCACAAACGATATATTTTGTTCCGCGATCAGCAACGCAAATCCATCAGCCAAGAGCTCCTTAAACAAAAGCCCCAGATCAGAGACAATTTTTGGCGCTAAACCTTCCGTTGGCTCGTCTAAAAGTAAAATCTTTCCATTAGTCATCAACGCCCGGGCGATAGCGAGCATTTGTTGCTCGCCACCTGATAGCGTGGACCCGCCGTGGTCCCTCCGCTCCCTCAGTCTAGGGAACCTAGCAAAGACCCCCTCCAAATCCCAGCCATTTGGCTGGGGGCGATAACCCACAGTAAGGTTTTCCAAAACTGTCAAGGAAGGGAACACTCCTCTACGCTCGGGCACATATGACAACCCTAACCTTGCCCGCACACGAGGGGAAAATTCTTGGATTTCCTGTGTTCCCAAGGTTACGGAACCGGCACTGGATCCCAACAATCCCATTGTAGCCTTGAGCAGAGTAGTTTTCCCCGCACCATTACGGCCCACCACCGCTGTCATAGAACCTTCTTTTAGTTTCAGAGATACACCTCGCAAGGCATGTCCCCCACCGTACCAACCCTGCAGGTCCTTCAAAACCAATAATTCAGCCACGGTCACTCCTCGCTCAAATACCTTGATCGCACCTCATCCGACTTGCGGGCATCCTCGGGTGTTCCCTCAAAGAGTATTTTCCCGTCATCAAGGACCGTCACCCAGTTTGATACATGGAACACTACATCCATATCATGTTCAATTATCAATATAGACAAGTTCGTCGACAGGTTTTCAATTATCGATAGCATTTCCTTCTTTTCTACTAGGCTCATGCCGGCTGTCGGCTCATCCAGTAACATCACTTTTGGAGATAAAGCTAGAACCAGCGCCACTTCAAGTTGTCTCTGGGAACCATAAGCCAAATCCCCCACTTTCTCTGCTAGTTGATCCTTCAGACCAACCTTTGTTGCGATCACCACTGCTTTCTCCTTGAGAGCCTTCTCTGAATTTAACTTCCTCAAAACATTGGTTGCCGGACTACGGCACGTTAGCAGGGCTAGGATAATGTTTCCGAGAACTGAAGATTCTAAGAAAAGATTACTTCCCTGAAATGAACGAGATATCCCAGCCCGCACCCTTCTCCACCTGTTGTAAGAAGTAATGTCCGTTCCCTCAAAAATAATGCGTCCTGAATCAGGAGCCAATTCACCTGAAAGTATATTAAACAGTGTGGTTTTCCCCGCTCCATTGGGGCCGACAAGAGCATGACGGGCACCCTTATTAAGATGAAAAGAAACACCTTGGGTAACTTGCAAAGCACCAAAAGATTTGGACAAGTTATTAACGTCTAACATTGTGCAATCGCCTACAAGCCCTTTCGAACAAGCCATAAATACCCTGGCCTCCTGCGAGAACCACAGCAACAAAAAACAGCCCCATAAAGAACATCCAATAGTTGGTTAGACCGCTTACATAGTGCGCAAGCAGAACCACTACTACTGCCCCGATTATCGGTCCCACGAGACTGCTCATTCCACCGACAATCACTACAATAATAACCTCCCCTGAGGCGGTCCAAGAAAGAAGATCTGGAGAGACAAAGCCATCGTGCTGGGCAGAGAG
>CACETT010000036.1 GCA_902562525.1 uncultured Alphaproteobacteria bacterium | reverse complement strand
ATCAGTTTTGGTGCCCAACAAGGATGTGAAGCCAAGGATAACTATGGTGACTGAAGATGACATATGACGGAAAAGTTGAGGTGCCGCTCTATGAAATCGCACATGGGCGCACAGGAGATAAAGGTGATCGCTCAACTCTCAGCATTATTCCCTATGACCCCAGCGCCTACGCAGTGATTGCTGAACAGGCGACGGAAGAGCGAATGCTTGCGATGTTTCGCCACCGTGGCGCTACCGAAGCGCGCCGGTACGACCTACCCAACCTCCAGGCTTTTAATTTTGTTATCGAGAACGTACTGCAAGGGGGTGTCAACAGTAGCCTTAACCTTGACGGCCACGGCAAGACACTTTCGTTTCTCGCCTTGACGATGACTGTTCTTGTAACCCCAGAAGTCCTTGAGGCGGCAAAAATAGCGATCAGTGATTAGCCATATTCTTTCCGCCGAACAACTTCCCAGGTTTGTTTCTTAATAAATTTGCAGTTAGAATTGGTTTTATGGTTTTAAGAAAGAGTAAGCAAGTTTCCTTAGCTGATGCCGTGGGTCGTGTAGGGGATGGTGCACGCATCGCCCTTGGGGGTTTCTCCGTTTATCAGCGTCCGATGGCCTTTGTGCGAGAACTGATCCGCCAGAACCGGCGTGACCTCACCGTTGTTGGGGTGGTCAATGGCCCGGAGGTTGATATGTTGGCGGGATCCAATGCACTAAAATGTGTAGAAAGCTCATATGTGGGTTTGGAGAAGTTTGGGCTTGCGCCAAATTTCCGACGGCGAGTGCAAGAGGGTAAACTGGAGATGGTGGACTACCCAGAACTTATGAGTTGGGATCGATTTCGTGCAAGCGAGCAGGCCCAGACTTTCCTTCCAGTATCGTTTCTTGGCGGCAGTGATGTTGTTCAGCGCAATCCCAAGATTAAAGAGTTTGACTGCCCGCTTACTGGCCGAAGGCTTTGGGCGGTGCCGCCCGCAGATCCCGAAATAGCGATCATCCACGCCATCATGGGGGATGAATACGGCAATGTTTTGGTGCCACGTCGACGTCTGTTACCCCAAAGCCTTGATATCACTTTAGCGCGCTCTTGTGATCGTATCATTGTTACGGTTGAGCGCATCGTATCTAATGACGAAGTTCGTCGGCAGGCGGAGCTTAATCAAGTTCCATCGTATCGAGTCGAGTGCATAGCCGAGGCCCCTTGGGGTGCGCACCCTTGTCCAGTTCTTGGAATTTCCCGCATCGACGAGAGTGCCTTCGAGGAATATGTGAGGGCAGCCAAGACAGACGAGAGCTTTGCCAAGTATCTCGACGCGACGGTGCACGGTTTATCGGATCACGATGCCTATCTTGAGAATCTAGGGGTGGCGCGACTCGCGGCATTACAAACCACGGGGGTGGGCACGTGACTGCTGCTTGTAGCCTTCCAGAACGACTGGCCGTGCTGTTGGCAAAAGAGTTCAGCGATGGGGAGGTGGGATTTACTGGATTGGGGACAGGACGCGCTGCGGCGGTCTACATCACCGGTATTCCACTAGCTGCCATGGCGCTGGCTCAACGCACGCATGCGCCAAGCCTTACGGTGTTATTGGCCGGTTGGTCGCACAACCCAGATCTCTCGCAGCTGCACGGTCTGCCTGAGCTGGAGTTCGACGAGCGTTTGCGTGATCTTCCCTGTGAAGCACAGTCAATTGACTACCCAGGGCATTTTGTACTCAAACGTGGTGATATTAGCTTTGGATTTAGCTCCGGTGTGCAAGTGGATTCGCAAGGTAATCTTAACGGTGTCTGCGTTGGCGATCCCAGTCGTCCCGACGTGCGGCTGGTAGGGCCCATTCTCCACCCTGAGCACATGACTTTGTTCGGGCGGGAATACATAATGATGCCGCATCATGAGGTACGGAACTTTGTTGAGAAAGTTGATTATGTTTCCGGCGTTGGATATCCGGGCGGCCTTGCAGGGAGGGCTGAGTTAGGCCTTCATAGCGGTGGTCCAGCACTAGTTATAACACCTAAATGCATTTTCAATTTTGACCGTGAGATTGGTCGTATGACGGTGCGCTCCATCCACGCTAGCGTTAGTGAGGCGGCTCTGCGAAGTGCGACCGGTTTTGAGCTTGGTGACCTGTCAGAGGTGCCTCCGACACCGGAACCCACAGAAGAAGATCTACATTTGCTTCGGAATGTTGTGGATCCGCGGGGCCACTTATTACCCGATTTAGATCAGGAGGGATAGCGAGGCTTTAGGGCACGATGCTATGTACGTTGATGGTGACCTTACTGCCTAAAGTATCAACGCAGTTTAGTCACTTAAACTAAAAGTAAAACTGTAGATTACGTACTTGTTCAGAGAATAATGGGAGGGTTAAGAATGACGTATCGGCGAGTATTCATTGGGACATTTCAGGGCGACCGGGATTGGTCATCTGAAGTAAAATTTTTTGAAGAAACGATCGTTCCTGCGATGAAGGCACGTGGAGCGATTTCGACAGAAATGATCCATGATAAAGGGGACATGTTTGTAGCAACTGCGACATATGAAGATCAGGAAACGGCGGATGCTAATCCGGGCGGGATACAGGCCCTCCGGAAAAGTATCATCGAGGAATTTAATCTTGATCGGATGGATGCATATGGTGGCACAATACTGAAGGGTTTCTAGTTGTCACAACTTAAATATTGCAAGGTATTTAAATTGGGAATTGCATAGGGAATATAAATGGCTGCTAGAGGTTTGAAAGAGAGAATCAATAAGGGCGAACTCTTGATAGGGGTTTCTGTGCCCATTAATTCCACTTTGAATGAAGTTGAAGAAATAATAAGTAAGGATGACTATGCTTTCGTTACTACCGATAGCCAGCACGCGGCGTTCAACGAAGAAACTTTAGTAAATTTATGTCGACATACAAAGAAGCTAGGTATCCCAACACAATTTAGAATTAAACATACCAGAGATACTTACCTCATTGGTAATATCTTAGACCTCGGACCTTTGGGGATCGAAGTGCCTCAGGTAAATGATATTGAAACCGTAAAGGAGGCTGTAGACTATTTTTACTATCCGCAGAAAGGGTTGCGCAGTTGGGGTGGTGTGGAGCGTTATGGCATTGAAGAAATATCGGACAGACTGGAATATAGCGATTGGTGGAATAATACGGGATACTTGTGTCTTCAAATGGAGTCATTGAGGGCTGTTACGTCAGCTAGGAAGCTCGCAATTTCGGGTGTGGATTGCCTAACTTGGGGGCCTAATGACCTCATGTATGATATTGAGGCTCACCCAAAACACCCATTGCAAACTGTGGATGATTGCGTAAAACACGCGTTGGAACAGGTGGAAGGCACGCAAACTAGGATTAGCTTTCGAAGTTACGATCATAACTTGAGAAACAAATATTTGGATATGGGGGTTACTGTCTTGATGGAATCCCCCAAGAAGTAAGTTAATCGGGAGCAGTGCATTAAAGTTGATGCCATTCGGAGAGAGTTTTATTTAAGACTCTAGGTAAAGCACACCGGGGGCGTTTGGCCCATGCTTTTAATTTTGGGACGTCTTTGGGGTACCGATAATCGACTTATGGGATGTCTGACCTATTAGGAAAGAACGGCGCTTGTTATGAGAAATTGTAGGTTTTTGGGGCTAGTTATTTTGTTCGTATCTCCTTCGCAAGCGAGCGATATTGTTGACTGGAAAGACTTAGTTGAACGAGACGGTATCTACTATCAAAAAATTGATGAGACTCTATTTACGGGGCAAGTGGATAGTGCAAGAGAGCGCGGGCATATCAGGGAAGGCAAAAAGGATGGCCTTTGGGTGAGTTATTGGAACAATGGAGAGCTGCGAGGTCAGGGATCTTATAAGGGTGGCAAGAAAGAAGGTCCTTGGATTAGTTATCAAAGTAACGGCGAGATTTGGAAGAAGGGCAGTTACAGCGCCGGAGAACGGGATGGTTCTTGGGTTATTTATCAGAGTAAAGGCGAGGTTTGGAAAAAGGGCGACTATAGTGATGGGGCAGAGGAAGGCCTTTGGATTGTTTACCACGAAAATGGACAGTTGTGGATGCGGGGAGATTACAAAGAAGGAAAAGCAGAAGGTGTCTGGGTTTTCCACCACAGCAATGGACAACTATGGAAAGAAGGCGCTTACCAGAATGCAGAGGAAGAGGGGCCCTGGCTGGTCTATCATGAGAATGGCCAGCTCTGGATGCGTGGAAGTTACAAAAATGGGCATCTGGATGGGCCGGTTGAGGTTTATGATAAAGCTGGACGAGCGAACGAGCAGGCTACCGGGTTTTATGAAGGCGGCCGTAAAACCCATTAACTGGGTTTATTAATATAAATCACCCTTTCGATTCTTACCTTTTCGACAACCTATAAACGGTGTGTGCAGTAATTTGGGTGCTTGCAATATATTGATAAACTTTAGATGGAAGGGCATCGTGAGAAAAATTAAGTTGTGTTACAAAGTGAAGACGTACGAATTAGGGGAAATATTATGGCGAAATACTTAAAACAAGGTTTGGCACAAGCCCAGGTAGATGAGGCCGATGCGAAAGTCCGCGTCCAGGTAGAAGGTATACTCGCTGATATTGAACTTCGTGGCGATAAGGCGGTACGAGAGTTGTCAGAGAAATTTGATAACTGGAACCCATCCAATTTCCGTCTCACAGAAACGGAAATTGAGTCCGCTATGTCAAAGGTTCGGAAGCGAGATCTTAATGATATTCGCTTTGCGCAAGAGCAAGTCCGGAACTTTGCGCAACATCAAAAGGCAGCTTTGAAGGACATAGAGGTTGAGACGATTCCAGGGGTAGTGCTAGGACATAAAAATATACCTGTAAACTCGGTTGGGTGTTATGTGCCTGGAGGAAAGTATCCCATGGTAGCCTCGGCCCATATGAGTGTGGTTACGGCTAAAGTTGCGGGTGTGCCTCGCATTGTTGCTTCAGCGCCACCTCAGGAAGGTGCCCCTCACCCGGCAATTGTAGCGGCAATGCATATGGGGGGCGCCGATGAAATTTTGGTAATGGGAGGAATACAAGCTGTTGCTACTATGGCCTTGGGAACGGAGAGTGTGGCTGGTGTTGATATGCTTGTAGGTCCTGGAAACATGTTTGTTGCCGAGGCTAAACGGCAGTTATACGGTAGAGTCGGCATCGATTTATTTGCTGGCCCCACAGAGACCCTAATTATTGCGGATGAGACTGTTGATGGGGAACTTTGTGCCGTTGACTTGCTCGGTCAGGCTGAACACGGCCCCACCTCACCGGCGGTGCTATTAACAACATCCCTTCAGTTGGCCGAAAGTACAATTGGTGAAGTGGAGCGACAACTTTCTATCCTTCCAACTTCTGATATAGCTAAGAAGTCGTGGGCCGATTATGGAGCAGTTATTCTTTGCGATGATATCGAGGAAATGTTGAAGGAAGCAAACCGGCTTGCCTTCGAACACGTTCAGGTCATGACGAGTGATCCAGATTATTTTCTCAACGGTTTGACCAATTATGGTGCGTTGTTCTTAGGGCCCCGCACGAATGTTTCGTTCGGAGACAAGGTAATAGGAACAAATCATACTCTCCCAACCAAGAGGGCGGGTAGATACACTGGTGGTCTGTGGGTAGGAAAGTTTATAAAGACACATACCTACCAACGTGTGCTGACAGATGAGGCGTCGGCGCTCATGGGGGAGTATTGTTCCAGGTTATGTATGTTGGAAGGGTTTTCTGGTCATGCAGAGCAGGCGAATATTCGTGTACGTCGGTACGGTGGACGCAATGTGCCGCCCTACACCGCAGTAGAGCCAGTGTGATATGGAGGTTGGCAGTAAGAAAGCATTGGACATTCCTTCTGCATTGGGTGCGGTTAAGGATGGGGATGTGATTTTCTTTGGCGGATTTGGGAGTAATGGAAATCCAAGTGCGCTGATTGAAGGGCTAAGCAAAACCAATCTAAAGAATCTTACTGTTGTAAATAATGGAGGAGGCTCTGACGATAGTGGGTTGGGATCACTTCTAGAAAGTGGAGCCATCGCAAAAATTATTTGTAGTTTCCCATATGAACGGGATTCCGTGATCTTTCGGGACCTGTTTCAGGCGGGAAAAATAGAATTAGAGCTAGTGCCTCAGGGGACCCTTGCCGAGCGAATCCGGAATGCGGGCGCGGGTTTGGGGGGGTTTTTGACTAAAACTGGATTGGGTACGGAGGTAGCGCAGGGGAAACAGGAAATAGAAGTAGGGGGCGAACTCTACATTCTAGAAAAGCCTTTGCGTGCAGATGTTGCATTGTTGAGGGCTGATACGGTGGACACCCGTGGTAACCTTACATACCGAGGTTCCGCAAGAAATTTTAACCCGGTGATGGCGATGGCAGCAAGGCACACGATTGTGCAGGCATCTAAGGAAGTTGCTTTGGGTGAAACGGAGCCAGGAGTTATTGTGACCCCCGGTATATACGTAGACCAATATGTAATAAGTGGGGGAGGATCAATCTAGTAGTGGAAACGGTGATCGCAGAAAACTTATTGTTGAGCCGAGAAGCAATGGCAAAACGTGTTGCCCAGGAATTACAGGCGGGATGGGTGGTCAACCTTGGGATTGGTATGCCAGTGTTAACGACCAAATATGTCGGTGCGGACCAAGGGGTCATCGTCCACAGCGAAAACGGCATTATCGGGATGGGGCCGCCTCCCCGGGAAGGCGAAGAGGACGACGATGTGAGAAATGCAGGTAATGAGCCAACAACATTGGCTCTAGGCGCTGCTTTAGTGCATCAAGCAGATTCTTTTTCTCTTGCGCGAGGTGGACGCCTTAATTGTGCTGTGCTTGGTGGTTTTCAGGTCTCAACTAGCGGCGATTTAGCTAATTGGCGCCTTCCCAAAAATCCAACAGGCAATATCGGGGGTGCTATGGATATTGCAAGTGGGGCTAATGAAGTTTTTGCCATGATGAGCCACCTTACAAAACAAGGTGAGCCTAAATTAGTAGAAGAATTAACCTACCCCGTTACCACGTTGGCCTGCGTAACGAAGATATTCACAGATATTGCAGTAATTACAGTCACTGGGGAGGGGTTTGTCTTAGAAGAGGTGGCGTCCGGCGTGGGTGTGGAGCAAGTTAAAGCATGTACAGCTGCTCCGTTGTTGGTCAGTGATGCACTTCAGGATATCCCTATGTGACTACAAGTCCCCGTATCCGCCGTTTGGGGACGGTCATTGCTAGTTACTGCCTCGGAGGCGCCTACAGAGATTTCAGGAAAGCCAAAAGTGCTGTGCGGTCCTCGGCGACCATGGAAAGAAAAATATCGCGTGAGCTCTCCGCTTCCCCACCGTGCCATAGAATTGCCTCCTCTAGTCCGCGAGCTCGCCCGTCGTGAAGAAAGAAACGGTGAAGGTTAACATGGTGTACTAAGCCTATCCCCCATAATGGTGCCGTCCTCCATTCCCGGCCTGTTGCCTCAAAATCTGGCCGTCCGTCGGCTAGACCTTCGCCCATGTCATGCAATAACAGGTCTGTGTAAGGGGTAATATCTTGATTAGCCAGAGAAGGCATAACAGCTATAGAGGCAGTTTTAGAGTTGGGAGTATGGCAATTAGCGCACCCGGCCTCCATAAAGAGTTTTTCACCTTTACGAACAACTGGTTTATCTATGTCGCGTTTTGCGGGGACCGCAAGTGAGCGGGAGTACATAATTAGTGTAGCGAGCCGAACGTCGTCTAACTCTGGGCCGCTACTCGGCATTTCTGAGAGACATGCCGTTTGTGCTGGCAGGCAATTTTGTTCTGGGAATACCGAAGTAGTGATTCCCATATCCCCGATTGCGGCACTCGCAACCTGCTGATGTAAATTAGCTACGTTCGCCTTCCAACCAAATCTACCTATTGCCCGTGTTTGGGTCACAGGGTCCCACACCCAATTGGGACGACCGGAAATACCATCTCCATCCAGATCCTCTGGGTCGGATTGTGCTCTAATGCTAGACTCTGGAATTGCTTCAAGTAATCCCAATCCGTACATAGCCGGAGCAACTCTTGGTGAGTACAAGACGTTTTCGTCGATAGGTCCATAACTCATTTCAGAAAATTCATAGATGGGGGCCCGCAGAGAGTAGGGTTTTCCATCAGCAAAAAATCCTTGGATCTCCTTATACTGAATTACGGCGCGACCTTCCTCGGGGATCTCGCCAATGGCATTATTTTGGAGTTGGGTGCCATATTCCGGGTGGGGGAGTGGGCCACCGTTGATATCAACGCCAGGAATGCTAAGTCGAATTACCATTGCTTTCATTGGCTCATCCGGTTTTCTAGGTGGATGTCCACGACCATCCTTCAAATGGCATCCCGAACACGACGAACGGTTGAATGTGGGGCCAAGCCCATCGGTGATGCCAACGGTACTTATTTTCTGATTATCCATGGAGTGCCCCGTACCCCAACGTTTCCGAAAAAGGTGGCGTGCAAAAGCAAAAGGACGCACAAGGCTGGCATCAAGATTTGCTAATGGTATAGAGAAGGCTTCACGATTTTCGATGTAAGTTGTGGTCATCCCTCCAGACCGAGCCGCTGCTGGGACCATTTCCACCGGAATAGGGTCTTTGAAGTTATTCCACACCCAGCTGTTAAAGCGCATTGCGTAGGATCTTCCTTCGCCGACAATAAATATATCTTCTGGGGTTTTATCAAGGAGAGGAAAGATGGACCGGGTTTCCCCGAGTTCCTCGCTAACAACTGATGTTGAAAATACCGAGAAAACAACAAAAATGCTTACACAACATAATCGAAACAAGTAGCAATCTCCTATAAATAGTAATTTACATAAGGGATTCAATACTTACCATTTAGAAAGTGCAAACAATAGACTTGACTTGTGGGTTGTAGATAAAAAATTAGGGAAGGTGGAGATAAAGAATGCGACTGAAGGGTAAGGTGGCCATTGTGACGGGCGGAGCCTCTGGTTTGGGGGCATCTACAGCTAACATATTTGCGAAGGAGGGTGCCAAAGTAGTGGTGGCGGATCTTTTGCAAACTGAGGGAGAAGCGGTAGTTTCTGAGATAACCAGTAGCGGGGGTGCTGCTACCTTTTATGAGCTAAATGTGACAGACCCTTCTGGTTGGGAGCAAGTGGTGAAAAACGCACTGGTGGCCTATGACAAGATTGATGTATTGGTCAACAACGCTGGAGTGAGTGGCTCTACACCGGATCGTATGAATATCGATGTCTGGGATCAACAAATGGAGGTAAACGCAAGAGGAGTATTCCTTGGAATGCGTGCAGTGGTCCCTGCCATGCGGGATGCAGGGGGAGGTTCCATTATCAATATTTCTTCGATGTCAGGATTTGTTGGACAAGACTATGTTCATATGGGCTATAATGCTGCAAAAGGGGCGGTGCGTCTCGCTACGAAGGCTGCAGCAGTGCAATTTGCACCAGATAATATTCGTGTGAATTCTGTGCATCCGGGGGTTATGCCTCCCATGCGGAGTTCCCAAACCACATCTGACCCTGAAGTTCGTAAGAAGATGATAGCGGCAGTACCTCTGGGGCGAGAGGGGCGCGTACAAGAGGTCGCCTTTGCTAACCTTTTTCTTGCGAGTGACGAGTCTTCTTACATCACAGGTATCGAGTTGCCAGTCGATGGCGGCTACATTGCGCAGTAACTGCAAAGTGGATTGTGGATCATGAAACTTGATATTGCTGGGCTCCACCACGCAGTCATTACGAGTGTAGTCGAAAACGGATTTGCTCCTTCCATCACATCCCTTGCTGAGCTTTTTAATTGCCCACTAAAGAAAATAAGAAGTTCTCTGCAAGAGTTACAGGAATATCATGGGGT
This sequence comes from uncultured Alphaproteobacteria bacterium, assembly GCA_902562525.1. Lineage (GTDB taxonomy): Bacteria > Pseudomonadota > Alphaproteobacteria > UBA7887 > UBA7887. Next base: position 3,361 of record CACETT010000036.1, on the reverse strand, counting down.
CGTATTGCATGAGAACAGCGGTGAAATTTGGGTTATTCATCCGTTTTCACTTGCCCCAACAAATTTTCTGGTTCGTCAGGGTGGACAGGATTGGTGGGGAAATTGTGGGTGGTGTTCGTTGGGTATAGCTACTCTTGTTGGCGGTAGGGTCGAAATTATAACAACTCTCGGGGCTGATGATAGACAGGTAGTAATTGAAGTAGAAGGCAAACATGTCAGCCAACCTGGCCTGCTGGTTCATTTTCCAACCCCAATGGCTAAGATTTGGGATAATGTAGTCTACTCGTGCAGTATGATGCTGGTTTTTGAAACAGAAGATCATATCGATAAATGGTGCTCCCGGCACCACATGCCCAAAGGAGACATAAAACGTCTTGATGAGCTGCAGCCATTTGCTGCTGCGTGGTATGGTAAGTATTTGGATGTAAATTGGAAGAAATGGACTGTGTCAGAAGCCTGCGAACTAATGGACCGGCATGGTTTCTCAGGCCCAACGTGGGCGTTGGAAGAAAGAGCAGGTCGGTTCTAGTGAGATCTACTTGATACCATGAGCCGCCTGGCTGTCAAAATATGGCTATTTTTCGCTAGGTCTAGGGATAATAGGGGAGGGCTGCTAAATGGGTGATATCACGGAACTTCACGGGCGTCGTAATAAGATCTTAGGCGCTGGATCACCTCTGTTTTATTCCAAGCCTCTACACCTGGTTCGAGGGGAAGGAGTTTCTTTGTTTGACGCTGAGGGCCGGCGTTATACTGATATGTACAACAACGTAGCTAGTGTGGGGCACTGCCACCCTCATGTTGTTGAAGCAATTTCTCGCCAGGTTGCCACCTTGAATGTTCACAGTCGTTATCTTCATGAGGGAATAGTGGAGTATGCCGAGCGATTAATGGGGCGGCACCACGATGGAATTGAATGCGCCATATTGACGTGTTCAGGCACTGAGGCCAATGAGGTGGCGTTGTTGATGGCGCGCCAAGCGACAAACGGTCGAGGTATAATATGTACAAATGCTGCGTACCATGGGAATAGTGCCGCTGTCCGTGCCCTCACGAGGCTTAGTACTGAAGTAATCTCCAAAACTGCAGAAGTTCGGGCTGTGTCGTTTCCTGATACATACAGATTCGTTGGAGATGATCCTTGCAGCTATTACCTGGAGGAGCTCGATCAAACAATCCAAAGTTTTAGAAGGGATAACGTTCCCTTTGCCGGTATGTTGGTGTGTTCTATTTTTGCGAATGAAGGTCTTCCTAATGTCCCCAAGGAGTACCTTTCCAAGGCGGCAGAAATAGTGCATGCCGCTGGAGGATTATTGATTTGCGACGAAGTACAATCGGGTTTGTGCAGAACGGGGAAGTGGTGGGGCTACCAGGATATGGGTGTCTTGCCCGATATCGTGACCATGGGGAAACCGATTGGTGCGGGAGTGCCCCTAGCAGGTGTTGCCGCAAGCGGTGAATTAGTGGAGAAATTTCGGTCGGAGACGCGCTATTTTAATACTTTTGCTGCGAGTCCCTTACAAGCAGCAGCGGGAAATGCCGTGTTGGACGTCATTGAAAATGAAGGCATCCAAAGTAGCGTGCTAGCCGTGGGAGAAAAGCTTCTATGTGACCTGCAGGAAATTCAACCGCAGTTCGAACAGATGGGAGATGTTCGGGGAGTGGGGCTTTTTATCGGGATAGAGTGGGTTTTAGACCAAACTACCAAAGAGCCGGATGTTGAGGGTGCCATGAAAATGGTGGAGGCGCTTAAAGAAAAGGGATTTCTAATAAGCCATGCAGGTGCCCACCGGAATATGCTCAAGATCCGCCCCCCGCTGGTATTTCAGCACACAGACAGTGCGGCATTTCTTGAAGCTTTTAATGAAACTCTTCGAGAACTCTATGGATAATTCTCTGAGCAATATTGCTAGGGAAGCTGTGTCGCATTGGGGCATCGAACTCGCTGAGTTGGAATTACTTCCTCTGACCGAGAACATAGCCTTCTGTGTGACGGGTGTTGCTGGGCAGAGGTATGTTCTTCGACTACATCGACCAGGCTATCACTCTTTTGTGGAGTTAACTTCAGAGCATCAGTGGACTCATGCATTGCGGAACGCTGCCATAGATGTGCCAGTGCCTATAAAAACTATATTAGGTTCGCATTATTGTAAGGTTGAGGTCCATGGGGAGGTTCGTTATGGGGGTATGTTGGAATGGGTAGATGGCGTCTCAATGGCATCCTTATTGCAAGGTGATTTAGCCGGTGAGAGCGGAGGTAAGATGTTTGCCCAGATTGGCGAATTGCTAGCAAAAATTCATAATCAAGCTACTGCCTGGAAACCGACAAAGAATTTCTCACGCCATGCTTTTAATGTGGACGGGTTTTTTGGAGAAAGCCCTTTCTGGGGAAGATTTTGGGAATCACGGTTAACCAACAAAAAACAGCGCGAATGGTTAGGTCAGGCCCGCGACCAGATTGGTGATGTTTTAACCGAATATGGCGAGTGTGCAGAGATATACAGTTTAATTCACGCTGACCTTCACCCGGGGAACGTTATCGTGAATGATGATCAACTACATATCATAGATTTTGATGACTCTGGTTTTGGATGGCACCAATACGATTTAGCCGTTGCACTCTTTGACTATAGGGATAACAGTCAATTTTCACTTTTGCAGGATTCTTTATTCGAAGGGTATAGGAAACACCGTCATTTGACTGACGAGTCGATCTCGTATGTGCCATTGTTTCTTGTTATTAGGGCTCTTGTTTCAATTGGATGGTTTTCCGACCGGCCCGAGCATGATGGTCGAGCAGATATTAAAGGGTTGTATGATTATGGAGTGTCCGCTCTCGATCAAGCCTTAGCAGCGTGTAGATAAATTGTTGCCAGGAAGGCACGGGCGAATTATACGCCCGTGCCCTTTGTATGCCCAAAGTAGAACGATCCAAGCTTCAAAGTAGATCAGCAATTGAATCTAGTCCCGCTTGGGCACATTGTTCGTCTTCGTCGGCAGTTGCCCCGCTGACCCCTATGCTGCCGATATGGGCGCCAGCCTTAGTTATGATTGGCAGGCCACCAGGGAAAGCAGCGTGTCCCGCGATTTCGGCTCCACCTGGTATCATTCCGGGCTGACCATCCTTGCCATAAACGAGTTCTCCCATAAACCGGGAAGAGAAAGGGAAGCTCGAGGAAGTGGTGGCTTTCATATGAGCAATAGTGATGCTGCCAAGGAAGGAATTTTCCTGCCTCCGGAACAGTTTGAGATTACCTCCGTCGTCGTATATGGCGATTATTATGGGGTTGAAGGCCTTCTCCTGCTGGAACGATTCGCATGCTCCAGCAATCTGTTTTGCCATGTTGAGCGTTAAAATAGG
>CACETT010000035.1 GCA_902562525.1 uncultured Alphaproteobacteria bacterium | reverse complement strand
CTTGATAAAAACTTACGTTAAACGCAGTAGCATCTTTTAGAGTCAGGCCGCGAGCAATGCATAGAAGCAATAATTTAAGAGTTACCCTAGCCGCATCCCTCATCATGTCAAATGACCACTCACATGGGTAAGTGATAACTGGAATTTTAGCATGCTTCATAATGATCGGGCCAACCCCTCGGAAATTAAGGTTGGCCTCTTTAGCAACCAAGGTTTCACTTGGAATCAAGAGCCCGCAGGATACCATGTCCGCGATGGTTCCATTTTTTTCTAGCTGTATCATTCTCTCCACAGCCCTCTTCGTCATCGCCCGAAACACGGAACCCCTATATTCGAAAACCCTCCCCTCAGGGTCTTTAAATGAGCCCGGGTTAAATATTGGCTTCTCAGATTTCTCTAGGCCACTATTCATAAAGACTCATCATCATTCCGTGTAACAGAGGGTGGCGTCTTACCACATAACTTGCACCAAAAATTTACGACTTTTTCCCAATAAAGCCGCATTATTACTGCTAAACCGGCCACGCCACCGAGTAGAAGTTGCACCAGCATGCCGCCAACGCCTGGATCAACATATGCCCAAGCCGGGCCGCTCACCGACGCAAAAAAGCCAAAGCTCGATATGAAAACCAAGAGACGGCTGGCACCCTGGGTGTTCACATTGAGTGCGTCTCCGCAGACTACCTTGTTCCTTATCTTACAACTACTCAAGATGAACCTCCTTCAGCCTACCCTTGCTAGTAGAAAAATATCTGTTTGGCAGAAGCCTTGGCTCCTTATCTTCGATACATGCTAACACAATGCGAAAAGTGTTTATCAAACTGAAGCCATCTTTTATGCTTTGTGCGCATGTTTGTGGAAGCTTAATAGCACTCAAGTTAGCAAATGCCACTAAATGAGGCGCCACATCCATTTCACGCACACCAGTTTCAGGGAGCACTCCACGGAATCCGTGATCTGATTGGATTATAATATAGGGGTCCGATAGGTCTCGGGTAAGAATCTCATCTATTAGGCCGATTATCAAAGGATTTAAACAACGCAGATCGTTTATAAAGGCATCAACCACCTTAGAGTAATCCTCACCATCTAGATCAAAACTCACAGGTACATTCCTTCCACAATCCTTATCAAAGCGCTGCGGAGGATGCGGTGTTAATAAATGAGCGAACAAAAATGTTGGGGTACTGCCAGAGTACTCCAACTGAGCGGATAGATCAGCTACCGAAGTGAAGTCAAAACTCAAAAACCCCGGAGCCATGCGACGAATGACAGGGAAAAGGGGCGTCAGCCGTAGTAAATTAGCCTCTGCTTCGTTAATGCCAATACTACCTACTGGCTCAGCCCTAATACATTTATGTTCCATTCCGCCACATCTGGTTTTTAGATTGCTTCCGCCCGGCTCCGCATGGACATAGCGATACCCCAAACTCTGAAACTTCTCCACTACAGCGTTGAAACCCTGCAACCGTGCCGTCCACATGGTGGGGTGCAGTTGTCCATTATCTGGAAGATAGTATTCCATACTAGCGGTTGTACTTAGCGAGAGTTTAGTGCTGGCAAAATTTGCCATTGAGCGATCTGAAACCGTAAATTCCCGGTTTCGGAGTGCCATTATGAACTCGGAATTATCCACCCCAAAGTGATCGTGTAAAATATCAGCCCGAGGATATGCATCCAAAATAACCCAGTACACATTGGGAAGAGCCGCTGACACTTTGCCGGCTCTTGCTGCCCGATCCATCTCCCCATCACCTTTAAGAAATCCGCTATACGTAAAGTAGGAAAGACCAATTACGGGGCCAACGAACATAGCAAGGGAAACCGCTAATAAGACGGCCGCTGTTCCACTCCGCTGGGACATTATCCAAATACCTACGAGAACACAGAGAGTAATAAAGAGCCAGGCAAGTAATCTGAGCACCCCTAATGAAACGCCCAAGTGAGCAAGCAGATTAGATAATGGGAGGTACAGGAAAAAACATACACACCCTACTCCAATGATATGTGCAACGGCAGACATAGATCGCCTCCCCAAGCAAATGCACATACCCCACAAAAGGGCCCCAGATGTAATCAAAAGTGCTAAACCGTACGCGAGGATCTGGGTGCCATAGATCAAGGCGTCATCCTGATTGCTATTTAAAAAACTAGCAAACGGCCAAAAACAAAGCAGCGCCATAGTGAATAGCGGCATCTTTTGAAGGGAGTGTTTAGACATCCCCTTAGTTTCTGCCATAACTCATCTGTTTTTCCATGGTCATTACAGCTACAATGCATTCCTGAGTAGAAAAAATAAATAAAAACCTCGTCCATTTTTCCTTACCAATTACTTTAAAGACACTTATGGCTAAGAAATCTGCGCGCTACAAGTATATGGCAAATTTGTTGACCTAGTTTGAAATAACCGTGTATGTTCAACTTGTGAACATTAGCCTTCGGCACGGTAATTGGGGCTACAATCCAGAAATGGGGTTGGCCTTTGAAGGCGTTGAAGTACTTAAAGCGCGGTTGTTGGAAAAATCCTAATCACCCGGCATGCGGTAGCATTGCCAAAAGTTGGTTAATATTGGTATTTGACGGATATGCGCGCAGTTGGCTCCCGGGAAACAAATCCAACTGCATCCTGAACCCGGACGCCTAACAAGTTGTCAATGGACACCGTCGCCTGCAAAGTATCGTTGACCGCATATTGCCCTGCGATGTCTAAAAGGTTATAGGCGCCCAATATTTGGTCTCCCGTAGGAATAGATGAACTAAAAACCTGGCCAACCCGAAGTAGAGATAAGGAAAAATTCAAGAATTTATCTAGAGACCAGACAGCATTCATACCACCCTTCCACTTTACACGATTTTTGAGCTTTTCGTTAACGCCCCTTATGTTCGTATGAGCGAAAGCGAGGTGGGATCCTAAAAGGAGACGTGGAGTATGCCTCACGGTCACATTGGCTTCCCCTCCCCATATGGATACCACTGATCGATTCACTAATTTGTTTGTGGAGACATCAAAATCAATATTATTTTGGAAGCGGTTTTTAAAAACAGAAAGGGTTAGAGCGGCCATGCCTCCTAAAAGGTCCTGTTTAGCTGAAAGATCCAAGCTCCTGCTTAATTCTGGTTTTAAATTTGGATCTCCCACAAGATCGTTCCCGAGAGCATAGAAACTGGGAAGCTTGAACCCTTCTCCCCAGTTAACCTTGATGAGTGTATTGGTGAGAGCTAACTCGTAAACTGTACCGACTGCAAAACTCTTTACAACTTGGTAGTCATCCAAAAAATCTAAGCGCGCGCTACCATTGACAAACCAATCTTTTTGCAACTGCAACCGGCTCTCTCCAAACCAGCTGACAGAGGAACGTTTAAGAACAAAGCGAGTATCGAGAGGTGCGCCTCCCAAGCTTAACCGCCCGTTATTTGTTCCAAATTCCCTCTTAAAATCAATACCAACAAGCGTTTGCAGATGTTGTGTCCAATCGTAGCCTGTTGAAAGCTGCAAATTCACTCTCTCAAAGGTTGTTTCACTACTATTAACAGGAATGCCAGCGGAGCTGCGCAAACCAGGGGCTATACCAGGAGATTTAAACAGCTCTCGCCTTCGATAAGAGGATGAAACGACACTATACCTCCATACGTTGGAGATTTCGTCTGAATAATGCAAACCAGCAGATAGTTCTGTTGCCTGTCGGCTATCCACAGTCCGAAGTTTAGCGAATGCAGGCCCTCCACTATCATCAGGAAAAGTTGTCCCATCTGACTCTGACACTCGAAGAGCTATTGATAGACGCCCTTCATCAGAGATGTTCAAATTGGCTTTTGCGTTCGCTTCAGAATTTTGAAAACTACTTCCTTCAAGTCTCTCACCTTCATCTAGATAGGTGCCTCCTACGGCAAACCCACCTCTGCGACCTAGGGGGCCCTGCAAAAGGGCTCGATTTATGTCCCCGCCATGAGAATCAAATCCACTGTAAAAAGAATATTTAGGGTTTGCCGCGCCTCCTAAGGTAACAAAATTGATAACACCAGCAATGGCGTCGGCTCCATAGAGGGATGATTGTGGACCTCGCAAAACCTCAACTCGCTCTATGCTTAAAAGATCTATCGTAGATACGTCAAAGGAACCCCCCCGGCTATTTGTTGGGTCATTAAGAGGAATACCATCAATGAGCACCAGTGTGTAATTAGGGTCTGCACCACGTAAATAAATAGAGCTAACCCCTCCCAAAGACCCTGGCTTATCAATGTGGAGACCTGGAACGAAGCGAAGAAGGTCCACCATATTAGAGGCCGTACCAGAGTTGATTTGCTCTAAAGTTATGATTGAACTATTTACGGCTATTTCTGTTGGCGATGAAGAAATTCTCGAGGCACTTACCACGAGCTCGGATTGCGGAAAAGAATGATCATCCGAGTAAACCATGGCGTCCGACAACAACATACCAACAAGCAAACATATACAAAATTTTTGGAGATTTACACTCATTCCACCACTAATCCACACTATTTAAAGTACACTCAATTTCGCTTATTCTTCTGGCACAAAGACCTGGGACAAACATAGGAACTTGGTTCGAATTCATTTGATAATCAATCTAACAGCTCAGCGTGGCTCTACCAACTACAAGCCTGGACTTAAGCAATGAGCCCCTTTTCTATACTCCGTTACCTACGCCATGGACCGCTCCAAGAAATAGGTTGGCTCTGGGTACAACTGGGGCGCCTGTATAGATTCATTATTATACACATGCGCTTGCATTTTCCCGTATCCCACTGTATTGGCCCCTACGGCCCATTTAATGTGTCTGCAGAGTTTGGTTTTAGTGATTTTGCCAACTGGGGAAAAGGACATAACCGTGGTTTCATAAAATGCATTGAAGCATGTCGGCACAAAACGTGTGTCTTAGATATCGGCGCACACATAGGTCTAGTTACAATGCCCATGAGTAAAGCAATTAGCCCCAGCGGACAAGTTGTTGCTTTCGAGCCTTCATCTGCCAACCGAGAGGCTCTAAAAAGGCATTTATCTCTGAATAGTGTGAAAAATGTTACCGTAGTCGACAACCTCATTGGAGACGAAGTTCAAGACCACGTACCATTCTACGAAAGTTCGGGGGTCAGCGGAATGAACTCTTGCACCCCGTTCAAATCAGGGGAAAACTATAAGAAGGTTTCTCGCCCTCAGACTACCATAGATGAATTTTGTCTCCGGCATAACCTTAGCCCAGAAATCATCAAAATAGACGTCGAAGGATGGGAGCTTTCCGTTCTCGAGGGATCAACACAAGTGTTGAAAACTTCTCGGCCAATCGTTTTTCTGAGCGTACACCCTAAGCACCTGCATTCCCTGGGACGTCAGCCTAGTGAACTTTGGAGCTTTTTATATGAATTGGATTACAAAATTTCTGATATTAGCGGAGATACTGTAAAATCTTTTAAGTTGGACGAATACATTCTAGAGCCGAAGCAAGAAAATGCTGCGTTTCACCCATAGTATTTTTGCCACCTGGCGAGATAGAGGGCTATTAGCCCTGATAGGAGCCATATACAACCATCTCATTGCTGCATTTATGAGAGATGTTCTTCAGCGTCGGTACATTGAGAGAAAAATTCATAACTACCGAATGTTTCTGGATTTAAAGGACCGTGGCCTGAGCCGGTCCTTGCTACTGTTTGCTACACGTGAAGTCGATCACAAAGTATTGCTTGAGAGAATTGTTAAATCTGACATGACTATTTACGACATTGGAGCCAACATTGGATACTACCCATTAATGGAGCTTGGGCTAATCGGGCCAGGTGGCAAACTCATAGCTATAGAACCAGTGGCCAACAACATCCAAGTTCTTAAAAAAAACTTGGCCTTAAACAATTATCAAAACGAGGACAGTAATGTCGAAGTGCTGAGCGGAGCCGTCTCAAACTCTACAGGAACCCAATCTTTTCACCTATCATCACACTCAAATCTCGGTACTTTCCACCCGAGCGGGAGTGCATCTGACTTAATAACGGGCGAGACCGTCGAGGTACCTACATTCACTGTTCCGGAACTAGCAGGAAGGTATGGACCTCCGGATCTAATTAGAATGGATGTAGAGGGACATGAAGTGGAAATTTTGGATGGCATGATTGAATCCATTAAAACCAAAAAGATGCAACCTTCCATAATTTTTGAAACCCATTTAACCCGCTATTCTCAGATCCATAGTATGGAGAGAACGCTGCAAAACCTGTTTCGGTGTAACTATGGAGTTTCACTCGCAGCTACATCTCAGCAAAGCGGGACAGATAGATTAGCTGCCCTGGGATACACCCTTGGCCCTCCCATTATTACAGATGGGGTTGAACGGGTTATTATCGAGAACATTGAGAACGACCATGCCATCCAACTGATCTGCCATACAGGCGGCCTCCGAACAGTCGTCTTATCACCCCATTAAGCACACAAGGGACTATGTTAAGCAAAGTTCTTTTCTCTCCCCGACCTGGCTGGAAACGCTGGAAATCGGGAAGCACACAAGTGTATTATGTAGGTGATTGTAGGAAGGTAAAAGTGACGGTGCGGGAATTGCAATCTCGCCCGTTTACCATCCAACAAGTGACGGATGCTATCGCCGTGATTGAAGGGCCTTTTGCAATTATTGTTAATAGTCCTTCCGGCTATTTTGCAGTGACGGATCATTGCAGAACTCACCCCATTTTTTTCTCTGGCGATACGGTATCCAACGATGCTCGTCTTCTACAAGCCAACAAAAATCTCCTTCGACCTGATGCCCAAGGAGTACGAGATGCACGCATGGCCGGCTTTGTTACTGGTGGGAGAACATTGTTTCATGGTTTAAACCAATTGGAATCTGGATCTTTTGCAGTATGGAATCCAAATGTGTGCGCCCCTGTTATACAGAGCTACACCACATATCAACCGACATACTTTAACACAGCTTCAAATGTGTCGTTGATCCAAGATTTTCTGTCCATTATGGACAGCGTAATAAAAGGGATAATAGGGCGTGCTAACGGCAGGCCAATTTGGGTGCCGTTAAGTGGGGGACTGGACTCCAGACTCATTCTTGGAAAACTTGTAGAACATCAATACTCTAACTTGTTTGCCTTTACCTATGGCCCAAAGGGCAATGACGAGGCTAAATTTGCTCGTCAAATAGCACACAAACTGGGCGTCAAATGGGGATTCTTCCCCAGCGTTCCACGGGACATGCGCCAATTTTTTTCATCCGAAGAAAGGAGTTCGTACTGGAAATTTAGTGATGGCCTTTGTTCACTGCCCAATTTTCAAGACTTTCCGATCTTGCGTAAGTTGCAGAAACTTGAATTGTTGCCGCCCGACTCCATCATCATAAATGGGCAGACAGGGGATTTTATATCTGGGGGACACATACCTGAGGCCTTACTAGCGAACTCAGTCGAGCCAAAGGTATTATTATCGCTCATAATAAAAAAACATTTTTCTCTATGGCACTCCCTCAAAACCTCCCAAAATATCGAGATTTTATCTTCAGAATTGCGTGAGCGGTTGCAAATCACTTCGACCTCAAAACTAGACCGTGATGAAGCCATAAATCATTACGAACGTTTTGAGTACGAGGAAAGACAGTCAAAATTTGTAATTAATGGCCAAAGAAACTACGAATATTTACAGCAAGAGTGGGAGCTTCCTTTATGGGACCGAACAGTCGTCAATTTCTGGAAGAATATCCCAGCGGACCTAAAATATAATCAAGCCCTGTACTGGCGCGCATTGAAAAGATGGAATTTCAAGAATATTTTTGACTTTGGTAGGCCAGAAATTAACCATTGGCCCGGTCTATACAAATCCATACTCATTCCTTCTCGGCTCATCAGGCTCTCGTTCGGCAGTTCAAAGAGAGATGCCTTCCTTAAAAGAATGCTATATTTTGGCATGTATCGGGATCAGTATGCACCTTATAGCTACCGTACATTTCTCAGCAAGGCTGGTGATCTACGAAACCCCATTTCCCTCTTAAGCAACACTTGGCTCTCTGAGCTTGGTTTATTGCCGTCTCCAAACTAATGCGACTTATGTACGTGTGTCGTTTATTCAGTGGCTTGGCCCAAAGCCTCAAGCAGAAAAAGTGGGAACCACGGGGAGTTCCGACTATCTACCGCCTCATCGAAGCTCTAGACCAAACTAATGATGAAATACTTTTTGTCTTCACAGTCAAAGACAAGCTGGTTGGTTGGCAAGCCAATACAATCCATTCGTTTCAAGTAGAGGGCTTACGAAATTCAGTAACGGTCATCCCAGACAACCCTCACATCTCCATGTCTTCTTTCTTGAAACCGGGTTATGCCAGGGAGTTCAGTCAGTACATACAGCTACACCGGCTATTACGGAAATTTTCTCCAGACCTTGTTTACTTCGATCGTGTTAACATTTACCCCGCTGCCCTTACAACTTACCGCACAAAGGTGCCAGTGGTGTGGAGGCTAATGGGGGTGCCGTCAGCAATGCATGAGTCACTGGAAGATATGAGCTTAGTAGGACGCTTAACGCGGAAGGCCTACCAAGCTCCCTTTTCGATGGTTATATGCTCTCGAGATGGAAGTGGTGGGGAGGGATGGATGCAGAAAGCGTTGTCCATTGCAACCCCGCGCAGGTTGCTACTCAATGGCGCTGACCCATTCAGCAACAGGAAACTATCCCCATCCCTCCAAGAACTCGTTTCTAACAACAAAACAAAGGTTCTTTTTGTATCTCGTCTCGTAGAGAATAAAGGATGCGAGGAATTTATACGCGGTGCCTGCCTAGTTCTTAGCCGTGCGCCAGAAGGATTTTGCTTTATAATAGTCGGCGCCGGCCCTCTAAAGGCACAAATGTCCCGGCTCGCCAAAGAAAATGGCTTTAGAGAAAATTTTCATTTCATAGGTGACCAGCCCCACGCAAATATAATGTCGCTGCAAAATGCATGCGATATCTATGTCTCACTAAATCAGATGTGCAACTTAACAAACTCTAATCTTGAGGCCATGCGGGCCGGCACTTGCATGATAATGCCGCGCTCACCTGGTTTTCGACAAATAGACGAAGATACCGATACTCTTGTCCCTCGCGAATGCGTATGGCGCATTAACAAGTATAATGACATACCTGGCCTGGCTGAGGCTCTTATCCATCTACACAATAACCCCAAAGAGAGAGTGAGCCGCGCCATAAAGACCGGTCAACATGCTGCCCAAATGATCCCTTCATGGGAAGCGCGGATTAAAAGCGAAATTAGCCTTCTCGAAGAGCTAGCCTCCAATACAAGCCAATGACACCTAGAACAATACTGCAAAGCCTATTAAAGGCACAACTTGATCCTCGGCTATCACCTATCCTCTATACAGAATTTCGCGAAAACCCAATAACAATATATGATATTGGCGCTGCGGGCGGCGTATACACTCCCTTTACCGTCGGCCCCACCGAGTGGGCCCCTGTGGTCGGCTTCGAACCTCACCCAGAAAGCTATCAAAAACTCATTGATAGCAAAACCTGTCAGCATGTACGCTTCTATGAATACGCTATTTCCAACTTTGATGGCACCACCACAATAAATGCGGGTATAGATAAAGCAGCAACAAAGTCCTCCCTGCTCCCCATAAGCCCTGGACTGGACTCAAGAGAAGAGACCGTCAATGTGTTAAGTTTGGACTCCCTGGCTGATCAGCTAAATATAGCACCGGCAAATTTTCTCAAACTTGACACTGAAGGCACAGAAAGAGAAATACTTAATGGCGGCTTGCACATGCTAGGCGATAGCGTCCTGGGAGTTAGAACGGAAATATCTTTTTGGAAATTCAGTGCCGACGCGTCAGTGTTTAGAGAATTAGATAAAATTCTCGGAGAAAAAGGTTTTATTTTGTTTGACTTACAATTAAACCGTGACTCTTCGGGCTTCCCATATTTTGGAGGAAGAAAAGACAAAGTTAGAACTGGGGATGCGCTCTACCTCAAAAATTTTGAGTTTTTGGAGACTGAAGGGCATTCGAGGGCCAAGCAAAGAATACTACTTCTGAAGCTTACTAGCCTCTGCGTTACCTGGGGCTATTTAGGCTACGCAGCTGAATTAGTCAGCCATGGACGCGACAAAGATCTTATTACCCAAGAGGAATTTCAGGCAGTAATAGAACCATGGTTGAAAACATGTGATGCTTCCACTTATGTTCCCAATTTTCCTGGAAGAGCCACCCTTGCCCGGCTCTTTGACATCCTTTCTTATATTTTTAACCCCAATGTAAAGAAAGGCGTCCCCTTCCCATTCAATGGTCTCGGCAACCATTGGATTGTACCCGGAAGAAGGAGCCCAAATTCGTTGATCGAACTGTATCAGCCAGTCATTAAGTATCAAAGTTGGAACCGTAGAAAAAAAATTGACCTGAAGAAATCTGACGGTTCTGTAGGATCACGCTCATGATGCCGCACTTCCATACTAGTCAATACTACGTTGAATGAAACCAAATAGCAGGTACTAGTGCGCCAAGCACAAGCTTGTGCTGACTTACACACTGGCATACCACAAATTATCAGATTAAAAAGTAAGAGCCTTTTATGCATAATAAAAATTCTAAAAACTCTGTGGACCTAAACGGCCAAACTGTGCTGGTTACTGGTGGGACAGGTTCTTTTGGCCAACGGTTTGTGCGGCTTGCGCTAGACCGTTATAAACTGAAAAAATTGATAATACTGTCCCGAGACGAACACAAACAGTATGCTATGCAACAATCAACAGAGTTTAGTGGTAGGAGTGAGTTGCGGTTTTTTATCGGCGATATCCGGGATCTTGAACGCCTCCATATGGCTATGCGCAATGTTGACCTTATTGTTCACGCAGCCGCGATGAAACATGTTCCAACAACTGAATACAACCCCATGGAATGCATCCATACGAATATCACTGGGGCTGAAAACATTGTAACAGCATCCATTTATTGTGGTGTTAAACGGGTCATAGCACTGTCCACGGACAAAGCAGTAAATCCGATTAACATATATGGGGCTAGCAAATTTGCCGCAGACAAAATTTTTGTTGCAGCCAATCGTTTATCAGGTGATGGGGGCACAAAATTCAGTGTCGTAAGGTATGGCAATGTTGTAGGTTCACGGGGGAGCATTGTCCCATTAATTAAACAACTCACAGAGGAGAAGGCTTCGAGTCTTCCCTTGACTGACGAAAGGATGACACGGTTCTGGATCTCCCTAGATCAGGGAATCAATTTTGTGTTATCCAGTATTGACCTTATGCAGGGAGGGGAGATCTTCGTTCCCAAAATACCCAGCATGACAATTAAAGATATGATGGAAACCTTGGCCCCAGATATTCCCCGAAGGATTGTAGGCCTTAGGCCAGGCGAAAAAGTCCATGAAGTGCTTATTTCCGAAGAAGATACAGCAACAGTTCTGGAACTGACGGACAGATTTATTGTTTGCCCCCCTCAAGCCCCTAGCGTCCAGGCTACTCACGAGGAACACGGGGCTAAAGTCGCCCCAGCGGGTCTCCGCTATGCAAGCGACAACAACAAAGTTTGGCTAGACCCTCAAGGCCTCAAAAAGCTTCTGCCTCCGGACTCACATTAACCCTACCTTGCACTCTATGTTGCAAATAGCTACTGTGACCACCGCTTGACCGCCATGGCAAAAACAAGATCTAACCTCGTGTCAAGCCTACCGAAAATCTATAATCACATCCGGTGGATTAATGTTAGCCATGTGTGTAAAAAACCCGGACAGCCGCCTGCATATTGGCAACCTGACTCTCCACCCATCAAAAACAGCCTATCAAGAAATCGATATATCCATCCTTATCGGTGACCGTGCCGAGTGGGGCCGCGGGTATGCTAGCGAGGCATGGGTCGCAGTTTGCACGTTTTTATTTGAAACCCAGGGTATCCAGAGAATCACAGCAGGCACTCGCCATGACAATAAGCCAATGCGTGCCCTTATGGCTCGAACGGGTATGCAGCCATTTGAGCCCCTGAGAGATGCATCGGAGGAAAATATCTATATGGCACTGGCACCCAGCCAGCTCATCGACAACCTAAAGCCCACTGGGCCAAACAACAGCTGTTAGTACCGAGGCGAAACGCAATGAAAAAACGAATTGTTATCCGAGCATTTACCCTGCGCCGCGATGTCGCGGCAGCCGCTGTTTTGGGAAAATTACTCGAGCGCATGGATTGCGAGGTTTTGATTGCATCCGCCCGAAATTTCCGCCGCATTCTAAAACTATGGAAACCTCATGCCGTTCTAATCAATACGGTCACTGAAGTTGAAACATGCATAGAACTGGCACCCAAAGCGTTGTGTGTACAATGGCCTGGTGAGGGCAGCGAGGCCCTCCGCACCAGCACAGCTTGGTACTTTAATCAACACCCTGCGCTTTACGAACACACCGACTTGATTCTGCATTGGGGAAGATTCAATGCCGCCCATTTCGAAAAAATGTTCCCGGGGGAAAGCCATGAAAAGCTCGTTCATTGTGGAAATCCCCGGTTAGACCTGATCAAGTTCAATCCAGATCTAGTTGGTCTTAACTCCAACTCAAACTCAATAGGCATTGTCGGGCGATTCAATTCAATCAATCATCATGATGGTCGCCCCACACTCTTCAGCCTTCGGCGAATGGCCAATATAGAATCAGTAATAAATCAGATTCAAGGATTTGCAGCGGTCATGAACGTAATCCGGCACTTAATAGAAAATACCAACTACCACATCAGTATTCGGCCACACCCAGGAGAGGCGCCCCAATCTTATATCAAATACGTAAAGACAATCGAGCCATCCCGAATCCAAATCGATGAATCGTTGGATTTCGGGGCTTGGGCGGCTAGACAGAAGTTCATCGCAGCTCCATCATCTACGTCCTTTCTAGAAACCTACCTGCAGAGGATCCCCTTCGTGAATCTGGACCGAATCACTAACTCCGAGGACTTTATTAAGTCCATACAGCCCTATACGGTTCTGGCAATGAAGATCGGCGAAACGCCAGAGACCTTTGAACATTTATACGAATTCATGCAAGGGGATATAGAGTTGCCTGGGCCGGATCCAGAAATCGACGATCACCTAGATGCAGCACATAGCTGGTTCACTAAAGAATCCGCGATCAAGAAAAATGCAGAGGCCATCATTAAAGGCATAAAAGAAAAATCCCCCAAAGTCGGTTTAGGGATTCCGAAATTCATTCTCGAGGCGATTGACGACATATCGTTCCGTCGCGGCATGCGCAAGAACGAGCTACATGAGAACTTCGACTACAAAGCTGGGCATCATCCAATCCCAGCATACTATGATGATATTGTTGACAACATAATGAAAGGACGTCTATCGACGACCTATACTGACCGGCCAACGCCCGCGCTGGCACAACCCCAGTCTCCGAATGAATGACAACCAGAGAAAACCGATGACAGCCAACAACCACCATTATGACTGGGTAGTAGCAGGCAGCCAGTTTGCGGCCACCATCGGTGC
>CACETT010000034.1 GCA_902562525.1 uncultured Alphaproteobacteria bacterium | reverse complement strand
GTTCCATGTCAATGAGAATAAGTCGCAATCGCAACTAAACACACCTGCCCCTTAAAAATGGCGCATTAGTGAGGTTTGGCGCAGGAGAGATATGCGGGTGAGAATTAGTTGCAATAATAACTGTTCAGGGTTAAGGTCGCCGACCTATTTGGAAGATGGGAGCGGAATATGGTTGAGTGGCGTGGGTCGAAACTATGTTCTGGTCCGAGAGTGGCGGCGTTTCCGGAGATAGCGAGGCACACCTCTCCAGAGTTGTTTTGGATCTGGGCGGTTCAGTATTGGGCGCGATCAGCCCAAAGGGGACGAGATCCTATTCCACGGCTCAGGAATGCTTTTGTGGAAGTTGGACTGAGTGATGGCACGGATGATCGCTTGGTTCATTTATTTTCGTGGTGGAATGCCTTGGTTTTGAATGGCTCATTTGGGAGTTACGAGTTCGGGTGTTTGCGCTGTGGAACAGTCGGTGTGGCCGAGCGAGTATCATTATGTGCCATTAGTCTTAGCCAGTGCCAAGAAGAAGCTCTGTTGCAGAGACTTTTGGCTAGAGTGGGGCTTACGGAAGGAAACGGTGCCTCTGATGTGATGGAGATTATCGATTTGATATCAAACAAATGGGGGGATCTGGGGATGACTGCACCGATACGACCCGAATATTTGCAGTTCTTTTTGGGAATACCCGAGTCTGCGGATGAGTTAGTAAAGGAAGAGCAGAGTGTCCATTGAACAGGGAATGGAAAGCTGAATATCTTCCAAGCCAAAGCGTGAGAATGAATAGTTTTTGTAGTAATTGAGGTAATAGGAAAGGGGATTAAAGTTGAGCATTTTAGTAGGTCGTGAAGCACCAAACTTTACTACACCAGCAGTTCTAGGGGATGGATCGGTAGTCGATGACTTTGACTTTGGCAAGGCGATATCCGGCAAATACGGTGTGTTGTTTTTCTATCCGTTGGATTTCACCTTCGTGTGTCCATCTGAAATATTGGCGGTGGCTAACCGGTTTGAGCAGTTTCAGAAATTGAACTGCGAAGTGGTTGGCGTCAGCATAGATTCGCATTTCACCCATGATGCATGGAGAAAGACGGCCGTTAATCGGGGTGGGATTGGTCTCGTTCCTTATACTTTAGCAGCGGATCTCACCAAAGAAATTTCCTCCTCATATGGTATTTTGGCACATGAATCCCAGAGTTATTATCCTGCTGGAGTGGCGATGCGCGCCACGTTTGTGATTGATAAAAAGGGTATTGTAAGACATCAAATCGTTAATGATGAGCCCATTGGCCGGGATATGGATGAGCTGGTAAGAATAGTAGAAGCACTACAATTTTTTGAGGAAAATGGACAGGTTTGCCCTGCTGGCTGGAGGTCGGGAAGTGAGGGTATGACTAATACTCCTGAAGGGGTTGCCGAATACCTTTCGGGTAATGCGGAGAGTTTATAGAAAGTAAGAGCTTGCTATGCTCCCATAGGTTCTTCTGTCCCATGGAATAGATACACTCTCCTATTTTGTAGAGATTGGCGAGCTCTTTTGTCCACTGTCTTAATTCGGGAACAGTTAGCAATCCGTTAGGCTGTCATTTAAACATTGTGGCGATTGAAAAATTTAGTCGTATCTGCTTCAATTAAGGCTCTCTTCCTGGAATTTCTGAGGGCCTGAATAGTGTATGATTTAATAATTCGGAATGCCTTAATAGCCGATGGGCTTGGAAATCCCCTAATTGAGGGCGATTTGGCGGTAAAGGACGGTCGGGTAGCGGCTATCGGACGTATCGAGGGTAATGCTTTAGATACTCTTGATGCAGAGGGGCATGTCCTTGCCCCAGGCGTAATCGATATTCATACTCATTATGACGCCCAGCTAACATGGGATAAGACAGCCTCTCCATCGCCGGCCCTTGGGGTTACCACTGTCGTCGTAGGTAATTGTGGTTTTGGGGTAGCCCCAGCACCAGAGGAGCACCGAGACAGCATTCTTGCCAATCTTGCGGAGGTAGAGGCAATGTCTCTCGAATCTTTGCGGGCTGGTATTGATACAAATTATGAGACCTTTGGTGAATACATGTCGCTGCTTGAGGAGAAAGGCACGTATCCCAATGTAGCTGTTCTTGCGTCTCATGCTGTTATGCGAACGGCGGTAATGGGTGACGCAGGGTCGCAGCGTGCTGCCACAGATGATGAGCTGGAACAAATGTTGAGCCTCTTTCGAGAAGCTATGGATGCGGGAGCTGTGGGCCTCGGGTCCTCAAGTAATGAGAACCATCGTGGGGCTGGTGGGATTCCTATTGCTTCACGTTTTTCTACGGACGACGAGTATCGGTCATTTGCAAAAGTTTTGTCGGAGTATGATCACGGAGTGTTTATGGCCACCTTCGGTGAAATGCACGGGATACCATTTGTAGAGGAAATGTCGGAGATAAGCGGCAGACCGGGTTGTTACGCAGCTAATTTCTATCATCCGCGACAGCCAGAGCGTGGAGTGAGGATTATGAAGGAGGCTGAGGCTGCTCGCCAGCGGGGATTGCCAGTTTTCACGCAAGGCTCGTGTCAGCCACTCAGCTTGAGTTTTTATCTTGACGGGGCATACGCCCTGAAAACTTACTCTATCTGGCCAACCACCGAAGACCAAGACGAATTACGGACGATATTTTCAGACACAAGTTTCCGCGATGATTTTAGGGATGCAATAAAAGATTTCGATAGTGCTCGCCTTTTCACTGGCCGCTGGGAGTGGGTTATCGTTGCGGTAGCGGGTTTGGATAAGAACAAAGACCTTGAAGGAAAAAGTGTTCTGGAAATTGCTTTGGAACGTGATGTTGATCCGTTGGATTTGTTTCTTGACCTCGCCCTCGAAGAGGATTTCAAGACTAAGTATGCTTTTTATTTGCTGAATATGGAAGACGACGGAGTTGCCGAGATAATAGGTAACGATGGTACTCTGATAAGTCTCTCTGATGCTGGCGCACATAATTCGATGCTCTGTGATGCTGGGTATGCCATGCATCTTTTTGGTTACTGGTCTCGCGAGAAGGGGTTATTTGATTTGCCTACAGCGATCCGGAAAGTCACCCACGATCCGGCAGACGTCTATGGAATAATCGATAGAGGGCAGCTTACCGTGGGGGCGTGGGCGGATATGATCTTGTTTGACCCAGATACCATTTCAATTACGAAAATGACACAGCATTTTGATTTGCCCGCGGATGGTGAACGCTTGCTTAGGCAGGCACCTGGGTTGCTGGGAACCTGGATTAATGGAACCCAGGTTTTTGATGGTAATGACTATGTGGATGTCGTGGCGCCGGGGCATATTTTGAGAAAATTCTCGGGCGAACCTCCTAAGCTTGGTATGGGGCAATAGTCTTTCTAAAAGGGAGTTGAGCGAATGGAACTTGAGATTGATCCTAGGGCGGGCCGCTTGAGTGCTGCGCAAAAAGCCCAGTTTGATCGGGATGGGTTTATTAAAAATTTGCCAGTTTTTGCCCCAGACGGAGTGGCACAACTTCAGGAAATGTTTGACGAATGGTCTGGTAGACTTCCAGAAGAAATTGACATTAATCGGGTGAATATGTGGCACAAGGCCAGCCAATCTTTTGCGAGATTGTGCCAGACGCCGGCAATCCTAGACTACGTTGAGGATATTATCGGGCCCAATTTTTTCCAATGGGGCGGGCAATTTTTTGTGAAATATCCCCATGACGGCTCCGAGGTGCCATGGCATCAAGATTCCGAATACTGGCCACTCTCTCCAAGTCGGACGGTGACCGCTTGGCTAGCGATCTATGATACAGATGAAGATAATGCGGCGATGAAAGTGATCCGTGCTAGCCATCTGAAAGGTGGGTTTAAACATCATATCAACAACGCATCTAATCTGGTTTTGTCAAAGGAACTGGATCAAGACCAGATAGACGAAGAGAGTATCAGAACATTGGATATGAAGGCTGGCGAAATATCTCTTCACGACAGTCGCCTCATTCATGGCTCGGGGCCTAATACATCGGACCGCAGAAGATGTGGGGTGACTATGCGCTATTGTCCTCCAGAAGTTAAGTGTGATTTGTCGGTGTGGCCCACTTTTGAGGCGTATTGGGCCCGCGGTGTAGATGCCTACAGGAATAATCCGTTGGGGCCAGCCACAAAGACTGAGAAATATCCCACGAAGCAGCTAATGCATTCAAGCGACTTTATGGAATAAGATTTGCTCCTTTTAGTAATTTCAACGTAGTTGCTTATAAGCGGGGAACTTTTTGGGCAGAAGGAAGATCTCCCAATCGTTCTTCTATTGTCATATAGGCTGGCATACTTGTCGCTGCCCCTTGTGTGAGACAAGCGAGTCCAGCTGCAACGCTAGCGCCGTGGAGCATATGGGCTAAAGAGTTATTGAGGGCCATACCGACTGCAAGGTTCCCGACAAAGGAATCGCCAGCGCCCACCGTATCGATGGGGGTTATTGGAAGGGCATCGATTTGCCATTCTTCATTATTGCTAAAAGCATGGGCCCCCTGAGCGCCCAGACTTACAATAGTCGGAACAGAAAATTTCCCTGCAATTGCACTGGCTGCGGCTCTGCTAGAGCTCGTGTCTAGATCGTTGTGGTTTGCCATCATCTTTGCTTCAACCTCATTGACTACTAAAAGATCCAGCAACGAGATGATGTCTCCCGGAAAAGGTGCTGCAGGGGCGAGATTTAAAAGTACGCGAACTCCCCGTTGTTTAGCCCGCTGAATTATCTTGCAGTTTGCCTCCAGTGGAATTTCCATCTGTAGGACAAGCACGGTCTCAGGGGTTAGCAACTTATCCGGGAGATCATCATCTTTAAGCATGGTGTTAGCACCGCTTGCCACTACTATCTGGTTTTCGGCTTTTGCATCTACTGAGACAGCAGCGCATGCCGTTGGTTCCGGTCCTCGTCGAATATTTTTAATATTTACTCCTGCCCCCTCAAGTGCGGTTAGTGCAATATCCCCGAATTCATCTTTACCGGCGCGTCCGACCATGTTGATGGATAGGTCCTTGCTTGGTCGTGCCCGGGCTGCGGCTACTGCTTGGTTTAGTCCTTTGCCACCAGCAGCCTTAAAATAATCAGGGCACAGCACGGTTTCGCCAGGGCCCGGTAACTTGCTGACGTTGAAAACAAGATCGAGGTTTATCGAGCCAAATACAGTAATCATTATCCACCTCAATTTAGGACGGGACAAAAAGAGCTTATCGGACCCTGGCGTGGGTCTGTTATCACGCAGCAACAGAACAATATGGTACGTCTACCCCGAGACCAAGCTGTTAGCTGAATTTTTCTGGAAATAGAAACAAAATGAGATTGGTGTCTTGCGCGTCGCGCGTCTCAATAGAAGGATTAATTTAAAAATATCTATAATATAGTCAAATTACGTTATCTTATGTTTCTATGATATCTTTAGAATCACTATAAATTACAAATAAGGTTAGGGAGGAACGTTAAATGTGGAAATTCATTAATGTTTGTGTTGTCTCCTTCTCGCTAGGCATTAGCGCTTCACTTGTTGGTGCCCAGGCAGGAGAGACGGGAACTGAGACCGGGGGTATGGCAGGGTTTCATGGTGTTGGCGACTTTCAGCAGTTTGAGCCCGACTTTGGGGTCTGGAAAGGGGAGTTTTGGGGCCAAAGTACGACAGATACAGAGGCCGGTCCTTTGCATCGGGGCGCCTGGTATTGCACTGGTGAGGAAGTTTTCCAGGGGGGTGTGCCCAAGTGGGGTGGCGGTTTTTGCACAATAACGGATGTTGACGGTGATATGGTGAATGTTCGCTGGCAAGCTACTGCGCCATGGGGTCCTGGGGCAAGCATAGGCACCCGAGGGGACTATCACTCGGGGACGGGGAAGTACGTAGGAATTACTGGTTGGTACACGTTTCATTGTGAAAATGTAGCGGTCAGCCATTTCTTCTGCCGCATTACTGGTGGAGAATACAGCATTCCATAAGTAGTTTAGAAATTGGTCTGGTGTCGAGATAAAGGCCTCGACACCAGCACTTCCAGCGTCTGTTGTGTGCGGGTTGGTTAGAAATTGGATTGCTTTAGTGTGTAGTTCGTAGTTCTTGCTTCTTGTAAGTAAGAAGTTCAAAGCAATTTCGTGTTACTATGTGGTTATGAACGAAAGACCAGTCATTGTTGCAGGCGGAGGTTTGGGAGGGCTTGGTGTAGCTCTTGGCTTGGCCAATAAAGGCAAGGCCGTCCTGGTATTGGAGAAGGCTCCGCAGTTAGGTGAGATTGGGGCGGGTATTCAATTGGGACCCAACGCTTTTCACTCGTTAGATCATTTAGGGGTCGGGCAGGGCGCTCGAAGGCAGGCAGTATATGTGGATAAACTGCGTTTTATGGATGCTATTACCAATGAGGTAGTCGCGGATATTCCTGTTGGAGATAGGTTTCGGGAGCGTTTTCAGAACCCATATGCGGTGGTGCACCGTGCGGACCTCCATAAGGAGATGGTGAACGCCTGCAAAAGTAACTCGCGAATCCAACTCCAGGTGAATAGCGAGGTTATCGGCTATAGTCAGGATAACGGCTTGATAACTGTAAACCTGGCTAATGGGAGTGCGGTGGACGGCGAATTACTTGTTGGCGCCGACGGTCTACACTCGGCGGTAAGGGAAAAAGTTGCAGGTGATGGAACACCCCGTGTTTCCGGGCACTCTACATTTCGCTCAGTTATTCCGGTAGAGCAGTTTCCCCAAGCTATTCGGTGGAATGCGGCTACGTTGTGGATGGGCCCAAGTTGTCACTTGGTTCATTATCCTCTATCGGGTTCCAAACTATTCAATATTGTGATTACAAAGGATAACAAGGTCAAAGACGTAGTTGCTGGAAAGTCAGTTAGTAAGGAAGAGGTGCGGTCCAATTTTTCTCATATTCATGAAGTTCCGAAGCAACTGATTGAAATTGGTGAGGATTGGAAAATGTGGGTTTTATGTGATCGAGACCCGATACGAGACTGGGTAGACGGTCGCGCAGTTCTTCTCGGGGATGCTGCACATCCGACCTTGCAATATTATGCGCAGGGAGCGTGCATGGCTCTAGAAGATGCTGTGGCTCTTTCTGAACTCATTGGAAATAACCCTGAGGATTATGAAGAAGCTCTACTAAAATATCGTGATAGCCGTTTAGTGCGTACCGCACGAATTCAGATAGGTTCAAGACAGTTGGGAGATAACTGGTTTCACGTTGACGGAGTACACTCCAGTCTCAGAAATGAAATTATGAGCGGAATGTCAGATGAGGAATATTATTCGCACCTTCAGTGGCTCTATGGTTACAAGGCATCTCTCGTGTCATGAGAGATGCGCATAAAACCCTATCACCCTAGTCGATATATCCCAGATCTCCCCAAACCGTGTAATTTTCCCTAAAGGTTCTAAGGGAATCCCACACCCGGGCGAAATCAGCATCCTTTGCGGCTTCTTCCGCGACTACTTCCATCCAAGCGGTTTCAAAAGCTTCCAGTATCTCACTGCTCCATCGGTGCAGCGTAACACCCTTAGTCTGTAATTCCTGTAATGCTGCGAATTGAATGGCTTCGCTCTCGGCCAGGGTTCGGGCGATTGATTCTTTGCAAATAGACTGGAGAAGGGCTTGTTGCCTTGGGGCGATGCTGTTCCAATCATCCAGGTTTATCATCAGTTCACCAAAAGTCGTGGGTTGATGCCATCCTGGGAAATAATAATGTTTGGCCACCTCATAGAAGCCGAGATCAAGATCTAGTGCTGGAAAGGAAAGTTCTGCCGCGTCAATTGTGCCTAACTCCAAGGCCGGAAATATATCGCCAGGTGCTATTAGCTGCGTTGAGACACCAAGTTTCTCCATTACTTTCGCGCCTAAACCAAAAAATCGCATTTTCAGGCCCTTTAGCTCTCCGAGAGAAGTTATCTCATATCTAAACCAACCGGAGCCCTCGGGGGCGGAAACCTGGCACGGCATAGAGTAAATGTTATGGCGAGCATAAAGTTCTTGCATCAACTCAAGGCCGCCACCGTGGTACATCCAGGCCAGGGACTCTCCGGCCCTCGCCCCGAAAGGGACAGCCGCAAAAAATTGTAGAGCTGGAATTTTGCCAGCCCAATACCCCGAGTTCGTCCATCCCGCATTCACTGCGCCGGCTGATACTGCGTCAAAGATTTCCAAAGCCGGAACCAAAGCACCCGGATCAAAGTATCTGAGTTCCATGTTCCCACTAGAGAGTGTCCGCACTCTCTCTTCAACGTACTTGCCGCTTGTGCCGGCTACTATCAACGTGCCTGCAAAACTACTAGCCATGTTCCACTTAACTGGCGCCTCACCTGATGCACTCGTTGGCATCGAAGTTGTGGTTTCTCCCGGGGTGGTCCCGTCATTTCCCGCTAAAAAGAAGGTGCCGACAATGAGGCCAATAAAAAGTCCTAAAATGCCGGTAACGGTTGATGATTTTTTCATGCTGTAGGACCTTTTTCTGAATGCGTCGAATTAGATAAAAATATCAGTAGTGTTGTAGTCTTGAAGTCCCTCAAGGGCTTTCGCATCCCATTGATACGACCCCATGTCATCCTTAAAAGGCTGATAAATGTAGGGGGTTTCGCCAGGAAATTTCTCGTTCCGGGCATTAATGGCATACCCAATAACACGGGATCTTTTACGGATAAATTCTTCGTCATAGATTATCGGTTCATTGTCAAAATTTTTGGTTTCGACGTTTAGTACGGAAGATCGTTTATGAAATCCAAAATTGACAGTTACTCTTGGTTGGGAGCTGGTATTAGCAAATGACCCATGTACTATTTGTCGGCTCGTCATGGCGACATCTCCTGGATTGCATAGAATGGGCACGGCGCCGGGGATACGGTCGGCTTCTCCTTCAACGCACATTGATTTGATATCTACCTTCCCAAGCTTGTGACTGCTAGGAATTACCCATAGACCGTTAATGGCGTTGCAGCCATACAGCTGAGCCATAAAGTTAAACCCGTGGGTGTACTCATCGAGATCAGGCTTCTTCCAATGCGTTTGACCGTCTTGATGCCAGGACACAGAGGCCCCTAGACCTGGCTCCTTTATGAATAATGCTTCATTGAAGGGTACAAAATCCTCCCCATTAATTTGCTCCGCCACTTTCAATAATTTGGGATGTCCATAAACCCGCAGACAGGCTTCCGAAAACTGCAGGCTTCCTACTATCAGATACACGATCTCCTCTGGTGCATTTTCGTCTGGGACATGTTCCGTCATATTGATTTGGTGGCGCCCGTTGCCGAGTTTAGTGCCGCCAAACGGGTCACTGAGGGGCTTTGCCCAGTAAAGTGGTTCTGATTTACAGTTCGCGTTAATGGCGGGTCGTCCGCTTCTATCAATCTTGGATGTCCGATCCCTTGGGAGACGGCCTTGTAAGTTTTTGAGGTCTGCCTCGATGTCGGTAAGCTCCGCTTGGTCCAGTACGTTTTCAAAAATGTAGAAGCCATTTTCTTGGTACGATTCAATAATATCGTTCTCAAGTGTGCCTTCCGCTGTGAACCGTATTGGGCCTCTGTTCCCGAGTTGCAACGCTTTTTTTTCACCTTCCTCAAGGTAAGTCTGCATTTTCGGATCAAGTGTCCCGTAATCGATAGCCTCGTTGCGTGATTGCCCATCCATGTTGTGCCTGCTTGATTTTTCCTATTAAAGTTAGCCACTAGTATATGTGGTCACTTAAAAGCTCACAATAGTCTCTATTGTGAGAAATAAGAGTCAGCCCATTATAAAGAGCGTTGCGATTATGAGGAACCAGGGCCAATTTGGCCTGGCTCCTTTAACAGTCCCTTTTTACGATATTCTACGTTGTGGCTAGTTTCGTTGCCAATCGCAGGACCCTAAGATAACTATTCTGTTATTTGGGAGATATTCCACTGCGTATTCGCAGGCGCCGGTCACCCCATCGTATTTTCCGGTTCCACCGATTAAGTCAATGGTTCCTTTCCCTCCACCTCCAACTGCGATATCTCCTGCTTTGCGCTCCCCATGGGTATACACTTGGTCGCCGTCTGAATCGGTTTGAATGCCGTCCCCTACAACGGCAATGCCCTCAATAGATTTTTTTATGTGGACAGCCGTGACCACAGTATTACTGGAACCTTCCTTGAAGGGTCCGCCACTGCTTTTAATTATGGTCGCTGATCCTTTTATTGATCCTGCAGTGATAGTTTCTTCGCCGCGCTTGACGGTTGTGTAGTCAGTGGTCAGGGCTTGTAAGTAATCAAATGTGCCGCTCTTAGCGTGATGGTCCGCCATTGCCATAGATCCGTTGAATATGGCAATTATTGCAATGGCCGCCATGGTGCCTATCTGTCTTCTAGGGTGCATTCTTATCTCCATAAATAACGAAAATCGCTTGATTAAGAGATAATATCACTATCGGGATCGTACCCGAAGCAAATAGTAGGTATGGTGCTATTGGAGAACCTAGCTTTCGTATTTCTTTTTTAAGTCCGAGGCGGCTCTTTGCTTAGTGGAAAGTTTCGTTCCTCCGAGCCATGCTGTACGTGCGAGGCCAGTGGGGCCTCGTATCAATCGGGCGTTTTCTCCAAAATTTTTCAAACCCGGGGCGGCAGAAATCTTACCTTTATCGCGACCTGTTAACGTGATTTCACTGGCATCCCTAAATGGTACTTGTAGACTTGGATCGGTTACCAAAACCCGGTCTCCCATGGCCACAAAGTCCAAGGTGTTCCAGAGATCCCACCACCGACCTTCCCACTTCTTGGTTTTAGCCTTGGGAGCCCCTCTTTCTTCGAATTTTTGGAGAATATAAAGAATCGCGTCAGACCAGATACTAGACGGCCCGTCCACTGCGTTTGTTATTACGGAAACAGATATATTGCGTTGGGGAACTGCCACGGTTCGAGTTAGAAATCCTGGGAACGCTCCCATATGGCCAAACCAATCCCAGTGTCCTGTTTTGCCTATCATGGTCCCGAGACCGTAATATCTTTCTTCGTATTCGGAATGGTTCTTCCAATGGATGCGGGTCATCTCCTTACGACTAGATCGAGTCAAAATGCTCCGTTTTGCATCGGGGTCGAGTGTCGAAAAAAATAGCGAGAGATCTGCGGCTGTGGCCAAAAATCCTGTGGCGGGAGCCAGGGCATTTGTTGGATCATCCCCGGGTATTATCACCCGGTAACCCAGCGGTAGTTTTCGACTGTGCCCTTGGGCAATGGGAACAGTAGGTGGTACGGGAGTGTCAGGCAAAGTCTCCCCAAGTTTACTTCCATCTACAATTAGCCTTTTCACACACTCGCAATATGCTTCCCCCGTAACGGACTCTATAATCAACCCTAGGAGCCCGAAAGCATGATTAGAATATTTAAACTGTGAACTGGGTTCGAGAATTAGGGGGTCTCTTAATTCAGTGCGAAGTTCTTTTGCATTCAGGAAGGGTCTACGGTTGCGCCAGTACCCAGCATCATTTCCGTCTCGGACTATTCCAGCGCTATGGGATAACAGCTGGGAAATTCTTGTTTCGGCTATGGTGGGATGCAGCCCATCGATGTAGAGGCCGGCCGGGTCGTCGAGCCGTAGCATCTCTTTTTCACAAAGGCGCAAAACAGCCGCTGCCGTGAATGTTTTGGAATGTGAAGCTACTCTAAATCGGTGGCGAGGGGTAAGCTTTTGCCCAGTGACAATGTTGGCAACCCCAAACGCTTTTTCCAGGACAAGTCGTCCTTTCGATGCAATGGCAACAACGCATCCCGGTTGTTCCGTGAGTTGCATTTGAAAATCGAGCCATTCAGGAATGTAGTGTAGCGCTGACTTGAGCCATGCCTCCATAGTCATTCTCTATCGGCTATTCCATCTTCGAATTATTTCCATATAGGCAGCTTCTGCTTCAGTAATTTTTTCTACCACACAATATTCATCGGTTTTATGCGCCATGTACGGTTCTCCAGGACCCAGTATGATAGTAGGGGCGCCGCCGTAGGCAGGGGTAAGAACGGAGGCGTCCGTAAAACCTGTGCCAGTTTTGTACTCAGGGATTTCACCTTGGATTCCAGTTATGATTTCGTTGACTTCCTGTACCCACTCATCGGCTGTATTAGTTAGAACGCCATCGACGTCAATAACGGGCTCTAAATCAACTTCGTCTCCAAGATACCCAGATAATTGGGTTTGCAAGTTCGTATGGCTTTGGGCGGGTATGGTTCGAATATCAATCCCTATTTCCGTCAAGTCAGGGACAGAGTTGATATTCATGCCGCCGTGTACCGTCCCGACATTGAGTGTCGGTTTTCCGAGTACATCGTGCCGGGCAATATTGAAATCAAAATCCTCTAATTGGGTAATGGCACGAGCGGCTTTATAGACGGCATTGTCTCCGTCTTCAGGGCGGGAGCCGTGTGCAGTAACTCCTTTTGTTGTGGCTTTTAGCCAAAGTGCCCCTTTGTGACCAATTCGTGGTTTATTAGAGGTCGGTTCCCCAACGACGATGGCGCCTGCTTCTCCTAGGACACCATCGAGCTCTGCAAGATGGTAGGCGCCCTCGCAGCCAGTTTCTTCACCTGCTGTAACCACTAAAACTAGCCCTGGCCCATCTTTCACTTCTTTTGAGACACGCAAGGCGGCAGTAACAAATGCGGCTACGCCGCTTTTCATGTCTGTGCTTCCGCGGCCATAGAGTTTGCCCTCTGCGATCTCCCCTGCGAAGGGATCCACCGACCAAGAAGCTCCTCCTAGGGGTACAACGTCTATGTGTCCGGTAAAACAGAGAGGTTTACTATCCGAACTGCCACCGATGCGGGCCACCAGGCTTGTTCGCGTGTCTGCGAATTCGTGATAGGAAACAGAGAAGCCTCCAGCTTCTAATAGATTTCCTACATGTTCGGCACAGGGTCTTTCATTTCCAGGAGGGTTAATTGTGTCGAAGCTCACCAAAGTTTGGGTTAGTTTCACGGGATTTGGGATATTAGTTGTCAATTTACTCACCTGCTTCGGGAATGATGGGCAGCAATGTTACAGTTTGTAATGCTATCATGCTCCTGTTTCGGAGACTAGGCCAGCATTTGAAGAAGGGGATCTATGAATTGAGTAATGATCTTATTTATAAGTCGGCTAAAGATTTGTTGGGCTTGTTTGAGCGCAAAGAGGCCTCACCCGTTGAAGTAATCAGGGCTGTTTTGGGCCGGGTTGAGGAACGTGACAAGGATATCAACGCATTTATTTTTGTTGATGAAGAGGCCGCTTTGGCGCAGGCAAGGGACTCAGAGAAGCGGTGGAATGAAGGAAAACCACAAGGCCTTTTAGATGGAGTTCCAATTTCGATAAAGGATATGGTTTTAACCAAAGGTTGGCCGACTCTTCGGGGATCTTTAAGCGTCGATCCAGAGGGCCCCTGGGAAGAAGATGCGCCTTGTGTTGCGAGGTTAAGAGAACACGGCGCGGTGATTTTTGGAAAAACTACTATGCCTGAATTTGGATGGAAGGGGGTGGGGGATTGTGAACTCACCGGTATCACTCGCAATCCATGGGACCTCGGGAAAACTCCCGGTGGGTCATCGGGAGGTGCTTCGGCAGCGCTTGCGGCCCGCATGGGACCTTTAGCCATTGGTGGCGATGCGGGTGGCTCTATCAGAATTCCATCTAGCTTCGCGGGCGTATTCGGGTTTAAGGCCAATTACGGGCGAGTCCCTAGTTATCCGGAGGGAGCAATGCGTAATCTCACTCATATCGGTCCAATGGCTTTGACAGTTCAAGATGCAGCCCTTTTACTTACAGTAACTGCGGAACCCGATCATCGGGACTGGACGAGATTAGTATATAGCAATGAGAATTTTGCAAATCACCTGGATGAAGGGATCGCGGGGCTTCGCATAGCTTACAGTCCGGACCTGGGGTACGCCCGTGTAGATTCCTCAGTAAAGAAAGTTGTGGCGGCGGCGGTTAAAATTTTTGATGATTTAGGAGCTAATGTGGAGGAGGTATCTCCTGGCTTTGACGATCCATTACCAA
>CACETT010000033.1 GCA_902562525.1 uncultured Alphaproteobacteria bacterium | reverse complement strand
GACATTCCTCCAACAAATGGGAGCGGAGAAAGAATCGCGATTGCTTTATCGGTCGCCCCTAGGGCAGCGACCAGTCCACCAACAGCGATCAGGCTGGTGGAGGCAAACATCGCAATTCCACTTTGCAAGTGGTTAAGTATGAGAGCGTCTAACATTCGCATGTCACGCCGCAGCATCTCCAACATCCATCGATTACGATGTTCATTCATGATGCCGGCTACTGACTTATGTTGAAGCCGTTCGCTGTCAGCAACTAGGGTGTAGCCGATCCAGAAAATGAAAAACCAGAATAAGGCAGCGGCGTCTAGGACGGTCAGAATAGGATCCATTTTAATTTTCTGTCCGTGATTTGGGCTGGGATAGAAGGCATAACATGGTATGGTCTCTCGGCATAGTATATTAGGCAACAGGATTCGTTGGGGCTGACCTGATTGTCGATAAGGTGAAAATGGGGAGAGTAGGAATGTACGATATAGTCATTCGGAATGGAACCGTTCTGGACGGGACTGGTGGAGAGCCTTTTGAGTCGGATGTAGCAATAACGGGTGAGAGAATTGTTGAAGTAGGGAATGCACTTGGCAGTGGCCGAGAAGAACTGGATGCCAAAGGTAAGGTGGTGACCCCAGGATTTGTTGATCTGCATACCCATTTTGACGCGCAAATCGGCTGGGACCCCATGTTGACGCCGGTTTCCTGGCATGGAGTGACTTCTGCTCTTATGGGAAATTGTGGGGTGACTTTTGCTCCCTGTCGTCCAAATGATCGTGAGTTATTGGCAGGTATGATGGAGACCGTCGAAGACATCCCTAAGGATGCGATTTTGGGTGGGTTGCCCTGGGACTGGGAACACTACGGCGAGTACTTGGACAGTGTAGAATCTATGGCTCCAGCAATAAATATAGCCGGGTTAGTAGGTCACTGTGCTCTACGGTTTTATGTTATGGGGGAGAGGGCCGTTGAGGAACAGGCTACCCCTGAAGAAAGAACAAAGATGGCTACATTGGCCAAAGATGCGGTAAAGGCCGGAGCTTCGGGTTTTTCAACGTCCAGATTATTGTTCCATAAGTTGCCAGATGGAAGACACATTCCAGGCACCCACGCAAACCACGAAGAATTAGAGGATATTGCGGCAGCAGTGGGAAGCGTAGGGGGCCTGATGCAAAACGTGACCAATTTACGTGGGGATATGAATGGTGAAATTGATCTATTGGGGAAGGAGGCAAGGGCGTCTGGCGGTAAGGTGCTGTTCAGTATGGCAGCTGGTCCAAACAATGAGTATGGGGACAACATATGCGACGGGGTATCGGAGCTACGTAAGGAAGGACTAGATATTAATGCTATATCAATCCCCCGGGGCAGTGGCTTTATCACAGGCCTGGCTTGCAATTTGATCTGGCGTTCCGGGCCGTGGGAAGGCCTTGCGAATATGGATGTGAAGCAGCGTTTGGTAGCCATACGTGACGAGTCATGTCGGGCTAAACTTGTTGCGGCGGCAAAGAGAGAGGTCCTGGCAGAACGTGGAGCCATCTGGCGCCTTGTCGGAATGGAACATATAGTTTGGTTAGGTGATGCTGAGAGGCCAAATTATGTTGGTGGAGAAGAGCTAAGTCTCCAGGGGATGGCAGATGCGGCAGGAGAACATCCGGTCGAAACTTTTCTTCGTATGGCGGATGAAAGTGATGGCCGAGCTTTGTTTACTGTTCGCTTTTTTAACCAAAACGACGAGGCATTAAGGCGGGTTCTGTCGTATGATTTCGTGATGCCTGGTCTAGGGGATGCAGGGGCACATGTCAGTCAAATCATGGACTCAGGCTGGTCTACTTTTGTTCTAAGCCACTGGGGTCGTGATGTCGGATTCTATGCTTTAGAGGAGGCAATTCGTCTTTTGACTTCTGCTCCTGCACGTGTCCTAGGGTTATCGGAACGTGGTTCCATAAAGCCCGGTTATTTTGCTGATGTGAATATTCTGGATATCGATAAGTTGGGTGAAAGGATGCCCGAATTAGTTAACGATTTTCCTGGAGGTGCTAAACGCTTCATTCAGAAAGCAAAGGGTTACGAGGCCACCATTTGTAATGGTGAGGTTATTCTCCAAAACGATGAACATACGGGGATGCGTTCAGGCCGCATACTGCGTCACTAAGGTAAATCACTTACAAAGTTTACTTCGGCAATTAAAAATACGGATCTAACTATAATAGAGAGAGCAAGAGTATGTCTGATCAACATTCCAGAACTTTTGACGCCGTTGTTATAGGCGCTGGTTTCGCAGGTCTGTACGCCCTTTATAAGCTCCGAAAGATGGGCTTAAGTGTCAAAGTTTTTGAAGCAGGCAATGGGGTCGGGGGCACTTGGTACTGGAACCGGTACCCTGGTGCCCGCTGTGATGTTGAGAGCATGGAATATTCGTACTCTTTTGACCCAGAGTTGGAGCAGGAGTGGATTTGGCCGGATAAATACAGCAAACAAGCGGATATCTTAAAATATGCAAATCACGTTGCCGAGCGGTTCAACCTTATGAAGGACATTGAATTCGAAACTAGAATTAAATCTGCCTTCTACGAACGGGAGTCTAACACATGGAGGATCAAAACGGCCAAAGGCCGGAAAGTCGTGGCGCAATTTTGCGTCATGGCGGTTGGCAATCTCTCAACTCCCCGCGTCCCAGATTTTAAGGGCATCGATAATTTCAAAGGCGATTGGTATCACAGTGGCCTATGGCCTAAAGAAGAAGTCAACTTTTCTGGAAAACGGGTCGGTATCATTGGTACTGGCTCAACCGCTATCCAAATCATCCCGCAGGTCGCAAAAAAAGCTAAGCACCTACACATCTTTCAACGGACCGCAAACTACAGTTTGCCGGCACGGAACGGTCCTCTTGCTGAAGAAAAGCGTGCTATCCACAAGAAGAAATACAGAGAGTTGCGGAAGCAGGCATATTCCACTCCGTTCGGTATTGCTGGATATCCGCCGCCCGAGAAAGGTGCTTTTGAGGCAACACCGAAAGAACGCGAAGCTAAATACCATCAGAAATGGGATGAAGGTGGGACTATCAGTTATCTTTTCTCCTACAACGATCTTCTATTGAGCGAAAAATCCAACGAAACAGCATCCGACTTTGTTCGCGAACGCATTCGGGAGATCGTCAAAGACCCAGAGACAGCGGAACTCTTGTGCCCAAATGATCATCCTATCGGAACTAAGCGGATCTGCCTGGACAGCGGGTACTACGAGACCTTCAACCGTTATAACGTTGCTTTGGTTGATGTTCGTAGTGCACCAATTGAAGAGATCACTCCATTCGGTCTTCGGACTGCAAGGGAAGAGTTCGAACTCGATTCAATAATTTTTGCAACCGGGTTTGACGCGATGACAGGTGCAATTTTAGAAATGAATATCCGTACGTCAGATGGGTTGGATATGAAGGACAAATGGAAGGACGGTCCAAAGACCTATCTTGGTATCATGATCGCCGGCTTTCCGAACATGTTCGTTATCACTGGCCCTGGTAGCCCTGGTGTGAAGTCCCAAATGATTCTTTCTATCGAACAACACACTGATTGGATCACAGGTTGTATTGCGAACATGCTCGTAAATGGAATCACTCGTGCGGAAGCCGAGTTGGAAGCCGAGGCGAAATGGACTGAACACGTGAATGAGGTTGCGAACTCAACCCTCTATCCACAGGCGAATTCCTGGTATGTTGGGGCCAATATACCCGGTAAACCCAGAATCTTTATGCCATATGTTGGAGGTGTAGAAGCCTACAAGAAAATTTGTGATGAGGTAGTAGCGAAAGGTTACGAAGGCATTCAACTTGCGCCGTAGAGGTTGAATTAGTGGATCTATCGCCCTAACGGACGACGATCTCAGTTTTGCTGAAGAAGCTATTCGTAAGGCATGCCGTACATCGGCGTTCGGACGAGTTATTGTTTCGCCACTTGTGTGAAGTAGTCATGCGAGAAGTTTGCGGCAGTAATTCATTAAACTGATCACTGCATAATTTCTCAGTCTTTGGCGGTCTCCGGGCAAAGCCACTTCATCGGTATGTTCCTGATCCCCAATTACAATGGCAAGATAGACGGTGCCTTTAGATTTTTCCTCCGACGGATGCGGTAGGGTTGCCGCAACACTTACATCGGCTCCTGTAGTTTTTTTTGCGTCCTTTGCAGCATAAATAGCTCGATTTATTCCGCGTTCTTCTTCAAAGGGTGTTTGGGAGATTACCCCACCTTTAAAGGTTTCCATTTTTGGGTCGATGGCGGTGAGGCGCGATGCCATGACCCCACCTGTTAAAGACTCTGCAACACATAGGCTGCTTTCATCCTGGCGTAATTTATCCAGTATCACGCTCTCCATAGTTTGTTCGTCGATTCCAAATATGACATCACCTAATATATTTCGAATTTTTTCTTCCTCGTCGGCGAGAATTTTTTCTGCCTCGTTCTCCTGTTCTGCTTTTGCTGTAATCCGAACCTTAAGCCCTTCGATGCCGCTGGCAAGAAATGCAAGCGTTGGATTTCCTTTCTCATCTAATACATTGATTTCCTCTGCGAGGATTTCGGCTAGGCCGGATTCGGTGTTGCCCCAGGTTTTTAACACTCGGCTTCTTATAACAGCTTTTTGTCCAGACCTTTCTTGTAGGTTGGGGAGGATGAATTCTTGCATCATCTCCCGCATTTCATAAGGTACTCCAGGGACGGCATAAATAACCTTACCCCCGATAGGGCAGTAGAGGCCCGGGGCGGTTCCAGGCATTTGGGGAATAGGGCGGCCACCTACCGGAATATCTGCTTGTTTTCGATTATTATCTGTCATTGTCCGGCCCCGAGATTCAAACATTCGGCGAATTTTTTCTACAATGACTTCATCCCGTTGCAGGTCAGCACCCATTACTTTAGCGATAGCGTCTCTTGTAATGTCATCCTGGGTCGGCCCTAGTCCTCCACAACAAATCACGGCGTCGCTCCGTTCTAATGCCTGTCTAAGGCAAAATTCCATCCGTTCTAGATTATCGCCGACTTTCACCTGGAAGTGAGAGTCGATACCGGTCAACGCCAATTGCTCCCCGATCCAGGAGGAATTTGTATCTACTATCTGGCCCAAGAGTAGTTCGGTGCCAATGGCCACTACTTCACATCGCATTTTAGTTCGCTCCTCTAAAGCTATCTCTTGCTTTTGCAACGGGACTAGGTATTTTCCAGGCTTACTTATGGCCTAGAAGGGGCCCGCTCACCCATTCGGACATTTGATTGTCCTTTCTGTATAACCGTTCTATAAAATTTTGGTAGCTGTTACCATCCTTAAGCAGGTTTTTACCCTTATGTCAGATAAACCAAGCAGTATCTCCTCTCGAGATATTCGTAATATCGCTATTATTGCCCATGTGGATCATGGAAAGACAACACTTGTTGACAAGTTGTTGAGCGATTCCGGAACTCTTGGAAGAGCTATGAAACTTGAAGCCAGGGTCATGGATAGCAATGAATTAGAGAAGGAGCGGGGAATAACAATCCTATCTAAGAACACCGGCTTGCGCTGGAATGATGTCCACATAAATATTGTCGATACTCCGGGTCATGCAGATTTTGGTGGAGAGGTCGAAAGAATTCTTTCAATGGTCGATTCTGTTTTACTTTTGGTTGATGCAGTGGAAGGTCCTATGCCACAGACCCGGTTTGTTACGAGCAAGGCATTGGCGTTGGGGCTGAAGCCAATCGTTGTTATAAATAAGGTAGATCGGCCAAGTGCAAGGCCTCACTGGGCTCTGGACCAAACGTTTGATTTGTTTGACCGTTTGGGTGCTAACGAGGAGCAGTTGGATTTTCCAGTTGTCTACTGTTCTGCCTTGGAGGGCTGGGCGTCATTGGACTTGGCTATTAAAAGTCATGACATGGCAGCCCTTTTTGAAACAATACTAAACCATGTTCCTTCACCTGATGTGGATTTGGAAGGGGGCTTCCAGCTGCAAGTGAGTGCTCTAAATTATTCGAGTTACGTGGGAGTTATTGGAATTGGAAGAGTGCAAAGAGGGCGTCTTCGCAGGAACAGTTCGGTAGCTCTAGTGGATGCATCTGGAGAAGTTCGGAAGGGGAGAATTTTACAAGTTTTTGGGTTCTTGGGGTTGGAGAGGATAGAGCAGGAGGAGGCAGAGGCAGGTCAGATAGTTGCTTTTACCGGAGTGGATCCATTGAGTATTTCCGACACTCTGTGCTCCGAGGATGCCATCGAGGCGCTTCCCCCACTTGTTGTTGATGAGCCTACAATTAGCATGACCTTTCAAGTTAACGACTCTCCTCTAGCTGGGCGCGAAGGAAAATACGTCACGAGTAGGAACTTAAGGGAGAGACTGGAAGAAGAGTTGATTCATAATGTTGCTCTAAGAGTTGAAGACACGCCTGACCCAGATAAGTTTAAAGTATCAGGGAGAGGGGAACTTCATTTAAGTATTCTGGTAGAGACTATGCGAAGAGAAGGCTACGAATTAGCGATCTCTCGACCCGAGGTCATACTAAAGGAAGTAGATTCTAAAATATGTGAGCCATGGCAGAATTTAGCAATAGATGTTGAGGACGAGCATCAAGGCACAGTGATGGAGAGAATTGGAGCACGTCGAGGGCAGTTGAGAGACATGCGGTCCGATGGAAAAGGTCGCACCCAACTTGATTATATCATTCCCACCAGAGGTTTGATTGGTTTTCGATCGGAGTTTCTAACGGCCACGTCTGGTACAGGTTTGATGTATAGTGCTTTCGATCACTATGCGCCCAGAGCTAATGGTTCTTTGGGCCAACGTGCAAATGGCGTTTTGGTTTCTATGATTTCTGGAAAATCCCTGGCCTATGCTTTGTTTAATTTACAGGAACGTGGTCGTTTGTTCATTGATCCCGGCACCGAAGTCTACGAAGGTATGGTGATAGGGTTGCATACGAGAAACAATGATCTGGTGGTTAATCCAATCAAAGGAAAACAATTAACCAACTTTCGGGCTGCGGGCAGTGATGAAAATATTTTACTTACCCCTCCAATTGAGACGACCCTAGAATTCGCTTTGGAGTTCATTGACGATGATGAGTTGATTGAAGTTACTCCGAGTTCCGTGCGAGTTCGTAAAAAGATGCTGCGTGGCCACGAGCGTAAGAAAGCGGCCCGAGCCCTATGAAATTAGGTGTTGTTTTCCAAGTTGTTTTATTGAAGATATGGGACATCGTTGTAGCTACGTTGGTAAACTCATTAGTGTTCGGTGGAGGAGTGGGATATGGGGCTTGATCTCTTAATTAAGAATGGAACTGTGGTTGATGGTTCGGGCAAGCCCCGGTATCACGGAGATGTTGGTATAAAGAGTGGGCGTATACAAGAGATTGGTAAAATCAGCGCTTCAGCCCAAAGAACCATCGATGCAGATGGCTTGATTGTGGCTCCTGGGTTCATTGATGGTCATACCCATATGGATGCCCAGGTGGCCTGGGACCCCCTTGGAAGTTGTTCCTGTTGGCACGGTGTTACGACTGTGTTTATGGGGAATTGTGGTTTTGCACTAGCTCCCTGCGCACCAGATGACCATGAGTGGTATGCGCGTTGTCTTGAGGCTGTTGAGGATATCCCGACAGAGGCCATGATGTCTGGTATTGATTGGAACTGGGAAACATTTCCAGAATATTTTGCGAATGTCGGGTGCTTGCCCAAGGGTATTAATTATGGGGCTTACATAGGCCATTCTGCTCTCCGCATGTATGTAATGGGGGAGAGGGCATTGGATCAGTCGGCAACGGAAGACGATTTGGCTAAGATGGCTTTTCATGTCCAAGAGGCGTTGAAGGCTGGTGCTATAGGTTTTTCAACGTCCCGTTCGCCTACCCACATCACGCCGGATGGAACTCCGGTTCCTAGTCGGATCGCGGATTGGCAAGAACTAGGACACCTTGTGGATGCAATGGCGCAGCTCAATGCAGGCGTGTTCCAGATCGGGCCGGATATAGGATCGGGGGAAAAGGCACGTATATTTTTTGAGGAACTCAAGAAGATCTGTCTAAATACACGGAGAAGAGTAATGTTTAGCTTGGCACAGACCTCCCAGGGAGATGATCCCCTCCCTTTCGAGAGCCAACTTGAGTTTATTGACCAAGTGGTTTCTGAAGGCGGGAATGTTTGGGGCCAATCTACAACCCGCTCCATCAACGCGATATTCTCTGCTAAGTCGTATTTGCCATTTGACGTGCTTCCCGCTTGGAAAGAGATCCGAGATCTGCCCCTTGAGCAACAAAAAGCACAATTTTCCAATCCGGAAGTACGGGAACGGTTGATCAAAGATGAAGCTTCCATGAAACCTCGCGATAAGGTCGTTCAAGGCGGGGGTGCCGCTACCACGGATCCGAGGAAGCCCGATTACAGTAATCTCTTTGTGATGCGTGGGGTGGACTGGGATGACCCCTCGGTTGACGACCTTGCTAAGGAGCGCGGGCAGCACCCAGTCAACGTAATGCTTGATCTTGTGCTTGAAAATTCCGATCAGGTGTTTGTGCAACCTCTTTTAAATGAAAATCCAGATCACATTCATGGCATGTTGCAGCATCCGCGAGCGCTGGCCACATTTTCGGATTCGGGAGCCCACGTAGCGCAGGAAATGGGCTCCTCACTGCAAACTCATATGCTGAATTATTGGGTGCGTGATAAACAAGCCTTTTCCTTGGAAGAGGGAGTGCGTATGTTGTCGGCAGATAATGCCGCGGCGTGGGGCTTGACGGATAGGGGTCTACTAGAATCTGGAAAAGCAGCTGATATTGTGGTGTTTGATGAGAACGAAGTTAAGCCCTGTATCCCGACAGTAGAAAAAGATTTACCTGGTGGTGCTCGCCGTTTGGTCCAGAAATCTGAAGGTATCCACTACACACTGGTAAATGGGGAAGTCACTTTAGAGGACGGAGAATCAACAGGTAATTATGCCGGTCAACTAGTGAAGGGGCCATTAGCTGCTGGCTGATAGTCCCTGTGTTATTGGATATCAGCAGACGAAATTCGCTGTACGCCTTCCCGCTCCATATCCTTCCAGGCACTATCGAGTGAGCCGTTCAAGTCGATGGCACGGCATGCATCTTCGATCACCCATACGTCCATTCCGGCTTGCCTCGCATCCATCGCCGACCAGTTTACACAAAAATCTGTTGCTAAACCGCAAACGTAAACTTCCTGCAATCCACGTTCCCTCATGTATCCTGTCAGTCCAGTTTTAGTTTTTCTGTCCGCCGCAACAAACGCAGAGTAGCTATCAATTTCACTATGGTAGCCCTTGCGGATTATGAGTTGGGCATGTGGTATGTTTAAGCCCGAAGCCAAACGAGCATCGTGAGTATCCTGAACACAATGATCCGGCCATAGAACCTGTGTACCATAGGAAAGTTCAACGGTCTCGAAGGGTTCTTTCCCTGGATGGTTCGAGGCAAATGATACTTGGTCTTGTGTATGCCAATCTTGGGTGAAAATAACATTTTGGAATTTTTCACCTAGGGAATTAATGACGGGAATAATCTCGTCACCATTTGGAACAGCGAGCGTTCCTCCAGGCAAAAAACAATTTTGAACGTCTACCACTAATAAAACAGAAGTTTCAGACGGGGTTAATTTAGCCCATAGTTCTCTTGCTGATAGCAACGGATAGGTAGCCACGGCTCCCAAGCCCAAGATCACGTCTCTTCTTCGCATTGGTTTATTATCCCCCCTTTATGACAATTCTCTAGCAAAAAGTAACCATTTAAGCCATTTATACGAACAAGTTTACAATGGCTCCAGTACTTTCTGCATACCTTCGCCAACTTCTATGAGACTGCTTTTGTAAAAGAACCGATCCCAGCCGACGCAAAAGTGTCGAACACCCAGGTCAATGTAGCGCTTGGCGCTTTCAGGTCCACCCATTTCTATCCGGGGATGAATACCATATTCAATGGACTTTCGAATTACGAGTTCCTCAGCAGGTCGAATTTCAGAGGTATGCATCAAATCCGGGTTGCCACGAGAGAAGCCATAATCCGCCGGGCCCCACTGGGTCATATCCACTCCGTACTCTTTTGCAGTAGAAAGAATTTCATCGATATTTTCCACAGCAACGTTCTTCTCGATCATGATCAGGAAGACAATTGATTTTAGATCATCAACGTAAGCTTGAGATCCTTTGACGTCGGGATCTTTGTCTGAGTATCCACTAAGTGCGGGCCTCCTAAGTTTAACCCCCATGTGGCCCTCGTCTCCTGGCATATCAGGTCGTATGGCCTGATGGCATCGTATAATATCGTCAGGAGTGCGAATATCTGTGAATAGCACCGCCTTGAAACCCGCGCCTAAAGCCGCCTGCGCCCAGAATGATTCACTTTTCTGGTCGGGTTTAATCATTAAAGGGAGGTTTGAACACTGCCCCGACCTGGCCATATGGTAGAGCAACTGCATGTCAAAGACTGAATATTCGGCGCCAAATTCTCCGTAGTCATACAAAGCTGTATCCCCAATGATTTCAGGGAGGTCTGGGTCCGAAGACATAAAATGAGTGCCAACTGTTGGTTTTCCCTCCCGAAGCTTAGTCCGGAAAGTGTTGTCCATTATCATTACGGTAACTGCTCCTAATCTTTTGTCGTGTTGGGGTATAGGTTGATTGAAACCTCGAACAGACTAACGTTATCTCCTGGAACAAAAACATCAAGGTATTTTGGTAATATCGTTTTGAGATTGGAAGTCGTATGGTTTTAGGGGTGTTTTTTTGCACGCCAAAGAAGGATATCTTATAAGAAGAAGTTAGTATTTTTACGATTGTAATTTCTGGGCAGCCTTTTCCCGGGAAACTCGTCACCATGTATGAGTATAGGATTTAGGAGAGTAAAAATGAGTGTATTCGATGGTCCCAGGTTGGAACGAAGACGGATCATTTTCCGGGGGTCGGAATACTGGGCTACGTCTTCGGAATCCGGTCTTACGTTAGATGATGGACGC
Organism: uncultured Alphaproteobacteria bacterium; assembly: GCA_902562525.1. GTDB lineage: Bacteria > Pseudomonadota > Alphaproteobacteria > UBA7887 > UBA7887. The sequence goes on along the minus strand of CACETT010000033.1, from coordinate 3,146 downwards.
TTAGTGGAGGAGGCAGAAGTTAAGCACTTGCCGCCATGCTCGCCAACAAAAATTATTTGCCCACATGGGAACTACAAATCCCGGTGGTTTGAATTTGGGGGTAAGGGAGAGCCAACCGAGCCCACATACTTCATGAAACCGATTTCCTCACTTAATTGCCATGACGGTCAACTGATTCGGCCTGGTGGACATGTGTATCTGAATTATGAGGGGGAATTAGCAGCAGTGGTTGGCCGCGTAACGCGGAATATCAGGTTAGAAGATGCATGGGATCACTTGGCGGGTTTTACAGTTGCAAATGATGCTGGATTGCAGGATATGCGCGATACAGATGCGGGGTCTATGCTACGGGTCAAAGGAGCAGACACACTCTGCCCGGTAGGGCCCGGGCTTGTGTCTGGTGTGGATATAAGGTCCTCAGTGCTAACAACTTATCGGAATGGGCAGATCGTTCAACAGGCCAACATAGGGGAAGATATGTGGTTTGGAGTAGATTATCTTGTTGCTGATATTGCGAGGCATATCACTTTGGTTCCTGGTGATTTGGTATTAACAGGAACGCCCGCAAATTCGCGATCGGTGGATTTGGGCGATATCATTGAGGTGGAGATAAGCCAGGTTGGGCGCCTCCGAAACGAAGTTGTTGGCGGAGAGGTTCCTCAATTTTTGGGGGGCCATAAGCCGCTTGATAGTGAAGAGTCGCGGCGGATAGCCTTGGGTAACGATGACGGAGTTGCAAAAGAGCTGCATTACAATAAAAAGAGCACGTAGTTTGAAGTTAGAAAAGTTTTTTGAGCGCAATTTAGATATGTAGATCGGGTGACGGGAAATGAGAATGTCTGGGCCCTGGTGCCTTGATGAAATTAACGGCTACCTTGATAATAGTGTGATCCCTATTAGGTTAGCAGTACAGGGGGATACAGGTTATCCAATTATTGCTTCGCTTTGGTTTCTGCGACAGGGTTCAACTATCGTGTGTTCGTCCCAGCGTGGTGCACGGATTGTGCAGTGTCTGAGAAAAAAACCTGTGTGCGCATTTGAAATTTCTGGCGATGATCTGCCATATCACGGAGTTCGAGGGCAGGGTGATGTAGACCTCTCGTATGGTGATGGCCAAGGAGATCTTGGAAAGCTTGTTAGCAGGTACTTAGCAGATACAAATCTTGAACTTCAAGAATGGTTGCTTTCTAGGTCAGATTCGGAAGTATCCATCAGGATAGAACCACGAAACTTTTGTTCATGGGATTATCGCAAACGTATGGCTCAGGGAAGCCCATAGATTGGTTCCAAGGCTCCCGTTGTTTTTTACGCTGGTGTAAATACAGGTACCTTTTGGCCTTCATCCGATTTTACCATTAAGAGTCTAACGGATTGGCCAATCGTTAATGCTTCAGGGTCGCAATCCACTATATTTGTCATCATTGTTATACCCTCTTCGAGGGTTACATATGCGATGACGTATTGGGGGTCAGCACGCCGCATCACGGAGTATGTATAAATAACACCTTTTCCGCTAGCTTCTACCCACTCTACATTCCCAGAAAGCGTGTAGGGGCTGATTTTCCTCGGATACCAAAAAAAACTGACCGGTGTCCTTGCATCGGGGAATCAGAAGTTTTTCCTCGTTTATGGCCTCCCAGAACTCCATGGTTTCAGGACTTTGGGGAGGGCTGGGGAATATTCTTGTGGGACTGCTCATGTGTCGGCCCTTCCGAATAAGATTGTAGAACTTCCCATGCGGGTGCCGATTGAGCCACCCGTACCATGAGCGAGGGCTATTTGGCAGTCTTTTACTTGAACTTTGGGATGGGCTTCATCTCGCAGCTGTCGAACAGCTTCTAGAACTTTAGTGAGCCCACCACGATTAACTGGGTGGTTGTTACATAATCCACCGCCATCTGTGTTGAATGGAAGCTTGCCTTGTCCAGAAATCAAGTTTCCGTCTGAAACAAATGCGCCGCCTTTACCTTTTTCACAAAACCCTAGGTCTTCTATGGTTTCTAGAACCGTTATCGTGAAGCTGTCATACACGGAAGCGTAGTCCACGTCTTCGGTTGTGAGACCAGCCTCTTCGAAGGCGAGGGGACCAGACCACTTAGCTCCAGTATAGGTCAAATCTAGATTCCCATTATTGATGGTCTTTGGAGATTCGCCGTGGCCTAAAACTTTGACGCACGCACGGTCTAATGATTTTGCGATTTCAGGGCGCGTTACCACAATTGCCCCACCTCCATCTGAAATAACACAGCAATCCAGGCGGTGTAGGGGATCGGAGATCATTGGAGAATCAACTACTTCTTGAACCGTCACAACATTTCTAAGCATGGCATGTTCGTTATGTTGTGCGTGGTGCGATGCTGCCACTTTAATCCACGCTAATTGTTCGCTTGTTGTTCCATACTCATGCATGTGGCGGTGAGCTGCCATGGCATACATATTAATTACTGTTGGGCCATAAATATATTCGAATGGTATATCTGGGGCAGTGTCAACCGGAGCACGTGGTGCTGTCCCTGTGGCCATTCCTTCAGCTCGCGGACGCCCTGCTAGCGTAATCAGAGCAACATCAACCTTCCCGGCTGCGATGGCTTGGGCGGCATGACCAACGTGGACAACATAGGAAGATCCTCCTGTATCCGTAGAGTCCATATGTCGCACGTTCCGCAAGCCCATATAGTCAATCATAGAAAGAGGCCCCATGCCGGGAGCATCACCTGCACAGTAGTATGCATCAACGTCATCTGAGGTAAGGCCTGCATCGGCCAGAGCCCCGCCGCACCTGTCTTTATCAAAACCTCCCCTTCTCCTGGCGGATCGAGTTCAACCTCCTCCACTGATAGAGCTTTGCTCTGAGTAAACGGATGTTCCCTACCCTGCTCATGCAGGATTGCCGCCTTCATTTTCATAATACTCCCCCTGAACCTTGCTCTTGATCCCAGCCAATAGAATGGCGTTTGCGCCATCCTTCAATAGTCTTATCACAATATCAAGACTATTTCTGACGATAAAATGTGTCCCATAATTCCCTAAATATAGGTTCCCAACACATCTTTTAGTTTCATTACTTATAGTCACAAGGTAGCATGGCCCAAAATTACTTGGCGTAGCACAATGAAATTTAATGATATTAAAGCCTTAACTTTTGA
>CACETT010000032.1 GCA_902562525.1 uncultured Alphaproteobacteria bacterium | reverse complement strand
ACTTAGGTGCTGACGCCCGGGTCTGTGATGTCACGAAGGAGGAAGAGGTTCAATCTCTGGTGGATAACGTACTGGAACAACATCAAAGAATCGATCTTTTTTGTTCCAATGCTGGGGCCCTAGCCACATCTGTTGGAGTATTAACAGACGCCGACAATGAAAGCTGGCAAGATCAATGGAACCTCAACGTTATGGCCCATCTTTACGCCGCCCGGGCTGTCCTGCCATCAATGCTGGCTCGTAAAGAAGGCTATTTGTTGAACACTGCCTCCGCCGCGGGCCTTCTGGCTGCCATGGAAAGCGGCCCATACACCGTGACCAAAGCCGCCGCCATAAAGCTGGCTGAATTTTTAGCCATCACTCATGCCGATGATGGAATTAAAGTCTCAGTATTGTGTCCTCAGGGCGTTAATACAGCCATGGCACCCAAGACCCTTGGCAGCGGCCAGACCGATGGGATCCTGGAACCCCACGAGCTTGCTGAAACGGTGGTAGCAGCAATTAAGGACGAGCGATTTCACGTTCTGCCACATCCTGAAGTGGAAAATTACGTCCGCCGAAAAGGGGATGATATCGACAGATGGCTAGCCGGGATGCGCCGATTACGACGAAGTTACACCTGATGAAGGTCTTTCTGAGTAGGGCACGCCAAGGGCAGTAACGTTTTCGTCCAGATATGGCCTCCTCCACAGGCGCTTTCACCAACCAAGAGACAACTTTTTCGGACTATCTTCACCTGGTTTCTTAGCCCTACACCTTAACGTGGACGGGTCATTCGTTCAATTTGCCCAATATACCCAACCTAATAGTGAGTTTCGTCACTGGGGCTAGTTCTACTAGTGGGAAGATACTGCCTCATTTTTATACATTTTGTATTTCTTGAATTATTTTTTGATTATTTTATAGGCATTAAATGTTGCCCCTAATTGTTTTTCTGTTTATACAAGCAGCAACATCCCCTCTTCTAAGGATAAAAAAATGCTGTATCCCGTATCTGTTCATCGTATTTTCGCAATAATGGTTGTATTCATAGGAACCTACTGCAGCCCAGATGTTAGGGCGACTGCGAGCGAAACTATTAAAATTGGAGTTCTACATTCCCTCTCAGGGACAATGGCTATAAGCGAGACCACCCTAAAAGATACTATTCTGATGCTTGTCGACGAATTGAATGATGAAGGGGGCCTGCTGGGCAAAAATGTTGAAGCAGTAGTAGTCGATCCCGCCTCAGACTGGCCTCTTTTTGCGGAAAAAGCTCGTGAACTCCTGACAGTTCATAATGTTGACGTCATATTTGGCAACTGGACGTCAGTTTCACGGAAATCTGTGCTCCCCGTCATCGAGGAACTAAACGGCCTGTTGTTCTATCCAGTTCAATATGAAGGAGAAGAAAGTTCCAGAAACGTCTTCTATACAGGAGCAGCACCTAACCAACAGGCGATCCCAGCGACAAACTACTATCTAGACGAGCTCGGCGTTGAAAAATTTGCCCTGTTAGGCACTGACTACGTATATCCGCGAACAACTAATAAAATTCTTGAGCAGTATTTAAAGGATAAGGGTATACCCGGATCTGATATTTTCGTTAATTACACCCCGTTTGGCCATTCTGACTGGTCAAAGATTGTGGCCGATGTCGTCGCATTAGGCGCCCAAGGGAAAAAGGTTGGAGTAATTTCCACAATCAATGGCGACGCTAATGTCGGTTTTTACAAGGAGCTGGCAGCGGCCGGCGTCTCTGCCGATGATATCCCTGTTATCGCCTTTTCAGTCGGCGAAGAAGAACTGTCTGGTCTGGATACAACAAACCTAGTAGGTCACCTAGCTGCCTGGAATTACTTTCAGTCGGCGGACACAGACGCTAATACTACATTTATAGCGGCATGGAAAAACCGGATGGGTGGAAACCGCGTCACCAATGATCCAATGGAAGCACACTACATCGGCTTTAACATGTGGGTTCAAGCTGTAACTGACGCCGGCACCACTGATGTCGATGAAGTTCGGGACGCAATGTACGGCCAAACCTTCCCCAATCTTACCGGAGGCACTGCTCAGATGCTCTCAAATCACCATCTTTCTAAGCCAGTGTTAATAGGAGAAATTCAGGATGACGGGCAATTTGATATCATTAGCCAAACAGAAGAAGTGCCTGGAGATGCCTGGACGAACTACCTGCCTGAATCCTCAGTCCTAATATCAGACTGGAAAACGTTGGGATGCGGGATGTATAACACGGAAACAAAATCCTGTGTCCAGATTAAATCCATATACTAGTTCTCCTAAGTCTGGGGGGCTAAATCCCCTACTCTTGGTCCCTCTAGCCTGAAAGAGAGTGGCGGAAGCATTGCAGACAATGCTTCCGCCCAGTTTTTAATAGATGATCCGTATTTTTCAAATCCTCCTAATTATAAGCTTGTCAGAAAGGTTATTAACACCAGTATGGGCGGATACAGAATTTGAGGACTTGTTAATTCGTAACGCGCCCCTAATTCAAAAAAGTTCATCTAAGACCATTGATCCCGTCCTCAATGAGATCCAAGCATACGGAGGCGAAGACGCAGCTCGCTTCTTGGAGCTCTGGAAAAACAAGAAATTGTTTGTCCTTGAGGAGACACGAGAGCTCGTGGTGGCCTCCCCCGCCGGTAAAGACCAGGACGGGAAAAAGCTATTGGCAATAAGCGGGTTTATAAGTCGCAACGACCTTGGAATTGTCCGTGCCAAGGCAGCAAAACAGATCAAACCTAACAGCGGTGTCCGAGCAAAAATTGCCAGTGCATTAGCCCCTTTTCAAATAAAAAGTGACGATCCAAATATCCGAAGCACCGCTCTTGATACAATCTATCGGCGCATCCATCCTTTACATTTAGAACCTTTACGACAAGCAATGGCTTTGGAAAATAATGCTGTCCTGAAAGAAAGAATGGAAAAAGCATATGTCTTAGGAATCATCACCCACGGCAATGATATCTCAAAAATCGTTGACTCGATTTACAGTCTCGCGGGCGATTTATCTTTGGAAACCCGAGCAATACTTAATCCACTCATGAAAAGTGAAATTGAAATTTCTAAAACTATACCAACAACTGGAAATATAGCCCGAATAATAGCACCTGATATTTCTGTAAGACCTTCAGAAGCACGAAGGGTTAACCCCTTTACAATGACTGGGGGCGAAGCTGAGCTCTCTTTAGATGCTGCATACCAATTGCTCATAGATCGAGAGCTCATTCCTATACCCGTCAATAATGAAAAACGCGACCAAGTCCTCGTAGCACATATTAACTCTGGTTACATTGGTAACTTTGAAGTCTCTTCACTGGACACTGATGCTGCCCGTAATCAAGCATATGATTATCTTGCTCAAGTAAATAACCTGCCACGCCGAATAGATGAAGAGCATAAGAAGAGAACTATATCCGAATATGTTTTCTTCGCTAAATATGATCGACCTCAGGCTATCACCGATGCAGCCCACGAAGTGCTTATAGGCATCCAAAACAAAGTTCGTTTTTTTACACTATTGGATCTTGTGCTGGATGGATTGAGCCTTGCATCAATTTATTTTCTGGCAGCCATTGGACTTGCGATTACTTTTGGAGTGATGCGTGTAATCAATATGGCGCACGGAGAATTTATTATGATGGGCGCGTATACGGGCTACGTAATCCAATTAATCATTCCCAGCTATACCTTATCGATAATTGTTGCCCTTCCTGCCGCTTTTATCCTTACTTTTGTGGCAGGAGTGCTGATGGAGAGATTAGTAATTCGTCATCTGTATAAGAGACCACTTGAAACTTTATTGGCAACTTTTGGCATCAGCATCGCTCTTCAACAAATTGCTAAAAATATTTTTGGCACCCAAGCACGTCCCCTGACTTCACCTGAGTGGCTAGACGGCGCAATGGTTATTAACGATGTCCTAGCTATAAGTAATATCCGTATCGCTATTTTCCTGCTTAGCCTCGTTTTTTTGGCAGTTCTTCTATATGTAATGACCCGCACCAGATTTGGCCTTGAAACACGCGCCGTTACCCAGAATCCTAAAATGGCCTCTAGCATGGGTATTAACACTGATAAAATAAACATGCTGACCTTTGGCTTTGGCTCAGGCATTGCGGGAATAGCTGGCGTGGCAATTGGGCTCTTTTCCAAAGTTACTTCAGAACTAGGATCAGACTACATTGTTCAGAGTTTTATGACAGTTGTAGTTGGTGGTGTCGGAAATATTTGGGGAACCCTGGCTGGAGCGGCCATGATTGGCTCACTGCAGAAAGGAATTGAATGGTTTAATCCATCAAATACACTTGCTGCCCAAACCTATATGATAATTTTCATCATACTCTTCATTCAATTCCGACCTAAAGGGATTGTTGCCCTAAAGGGCCGAGCAGCAGATGACTAAATTAATCAAACATACAATTATTGTTCAGCATCTACTCCGTCACCCTTCTATCCTTATTTTTCTTGGGCTCCTCTCTTTATTTACAATAACCATTGTCTTGCTGAGCGAGGGAGTTGGTGTCGACTTAGTGCCAACAAGCTTTATCAAAACTTTGGGGAAAACCTTGTGCCTTTGCATGGTTGCGATAGCAATGGATCTGGTTTGGGGATTTTGCGGAATTCTTTCACTCGGACATTTTGCCTTCTTCGCACTCGGTGGTTACATGATTGGAATGTGGTTGATGTTTGCTCGGACTAAAATAATTGTTCTTCAGGCTGCACAAAATGCCCCCCTTCCCATGAGCCTAGACGAGGTCAATGACGCGGTTGGAACTCAAATATTTGGAGTCGTAGGGGGAGCAGATATTCCAGTAATTTGGACATTTGCAGATATATTTTGGGTGCAGATTGGCTTTGTTTTTCTTATTCCTGGCCTACTCGCCTTTATCTTTGGGTGGTTCGCCTTCCGATCCCGTGTCAACGGGGTATATCTCTCAATTCTCACACAAGCTATGACCCTCGCTCTTTCACTATATCTTTTTCAGAATGACAGCGGCCTCCGAGGGAATAATGGCCTTTCCGGACTACAAAATATTCCAGGACTTGATGACACACCTCAAGCTATAATTTCGATTTGGTTCTTTATCGCAAGTGCAGTCACATTGGGACTGGTGTACATAGTTGCCCACTCGATCGTGCATAGCAAACTTGGGAACATTCTCACAGGTATACGGGATAATGAAGATCGAGTAAGGTTTCTCGGCTATAATGTCGAAAGTTACAAATTATTTATATTTGTTTTGACGGCATGCATTGCAGCATTGGCAGGTGCTCTATATTACCCTCAGGCCGGAATAATTAATCCAGCCGAATTAGCGCCCGTCGCTTCAATATACCTTGCAGTGTGGGTTGCGATTGGGGGACGCGGGAGGCTCTATGGTGCTATAGTTGGAGCCGCTTTTGTATCGCTACTATCCAGCTATTTTACGGGAGGTCATGCCCCGGATCTTGCTTTAGGTCTAGGAACATTGCGTTGGACAGAATGGTGGCTTGTCCTTCTAGGTCTGAGTTTTGTTGTGGTCACGCTTTACGCGCCTAAAGGAATGAGTGGCATAGTCGACCGTTTTGTCATAAAGGGGAACAAATAATGTCCCATCTGCTCCACGTAGATAATATTTCGGTATCATTTGATGGATTTAAAGCCATTAATAGCCTGAGTTTTGATATCGGCTCATCGGAACTGAGAGCAATTATCGGGCCAAATGGCGCAGGAAAAACTACATTTATGGATATTGTCACCGGAAAAACACGACCCGACTCGGGCGATGTATTTTGGGGCCCAAAAAGCCACTCCCTTCTGCGAAAATCGGAGGCAGAGATAGCTCAGCTAGGCATCGGGCGTAAATTTCAGAAACCAACCGTCTTTGAAGCGCAAACTGTTTATGAAAACCTTCTGATGGCACTAGCAAAGCCACGAGGGCCGCTTTCCGTCCTCTTTTACAGACAGAATGAAGCAGATAATAAGAAGATCAATACACTGGCAAAACAAATAAAGTTGGATGACCATCTTGACCAATTATCGGGCGAGCTCAGCCACGGCCAGAAACAGTGGTTGGAGATTGGGATACTCCTAGCTCAGGAGCCTCAGCTACTTCTTATCGATGAGCCCGCGGCCGGAATGACATCGTCTGAAAGAGCTGTGACAATAACCTTATTGCAAGAGTTATCACGAACACGGTCAGTCATAGTTGTAGAACATGATATGGAGTTCATACGCCAGTTGAACTGCAGGATAACGGTTCTGCACGAAGGATCCGTCCTAGCAGAGGGCCAGATGGATTTTGTCACACAACATCAAGCCGTCATTGATGTTTATCTTGGAAGGTAGTCATGCTTGCTACAGAAGACCTAACACTACACTATGGTTTATCTAAAATTCTTCACGGTATTTCTATACAGGCTAGCCTTGGGAAAATCACCTGCATAATGGGATCTAATGGTGTAGGGAAAACCTCTTTGCTACGAGTGCTTTCAGGAACGCATCCAAGCAGCGGTGGTCGTTATCTCCTCGACGGCTCTGATGTAACCAACAAGCGCCCTGATACACTTGCGAAAGCAGGTGTTGCCTACGTACCGCAGGGGAGGTTTATATTTCCTCTGCTTACCGTGCGTGAAAATATGGAGACCGGGTTCGCGTGTCTCCCGCGTAAGGATCATTTTATTTCCTCACAGATCTTCGAGTTATTTCCTGCATTGCGGGCGATGATGGATCGGAGAGGAGGCGATCTCTCGGGAGGGCAACAACAACAATTAGCTATCGCCAGAGCACTTATTACCAAACCCAAACTCCTTCTTCTTGACGAACCAACTGAAGGCATCCAACCCAATATTATTACTCATATAGGTGAGGTAATCGTCCATCTTCGCCAACAAAAACAGATGTCTATTATTTTAGTGGAGCAATATTTTGATTTCGCATTCGGTTTGGCCGATCACATTTATGCCATGACCCGTGGGAAAATCGTTTATGACTGTCACAAGACAAGAGCAGATAAAACACAATTACGGGAGTCGGTCGGAGTTTAAAGTCGATTGGCTTAAAAAAAATTAGGTCTTCCCTATGGATGGTGCAACTATTCAACAACCACTTCAACGCGCAACAGGCAATATAAGATTGTCCGTAAACGGCAATAGGTTGGAGCGTTTATACCAATCTGGGTCAGCTAAACTACTGATGCCACGGACCCACCGTGACGTCGCAGAAGCCGTTCTGATTAATACCGCAGGAGGAATGACGGGAGGCGATAAATACAGAAATGACCTAATAATAAAAGGAAGCCAACTCACTGTAACCAGCCAGACTGCGGAGCGTATTTACAAAAGCAACCGGGAAGCAGCACAAGTTTCTACTCTCTTGAATGTGAGTGAACAGTCCATCATGCACTGGTTGCCGCAAGAAACCATCTTTTTTAACAAAGCCCGACTGAGTAGAGATATTGAATTGCACATGTCTTCAGATAGCGAATGCTTAATATCTGAAACCATTATTCTAGGCAGATATGCGATGGGTGAAAATCTTTCTGACTGCAGTATAAAGGACAATTGGCGTATATACCGAGACGCCAAGCTGATACATACAGAAGCACTGCGAATCAAAGAAGATGTGTCGAGAGTTCTGCATTCTCCTACAGGTTTAGGAGGGGCCCGAATACTAACAACTATCTTATATTTAGGCCCAAAAAGTGAGCAATTGGCGGAGCGACTAGGCCGCACATTAAATCAATATCCATCAAACTTAGGTATTTCTTGCTGGAATGGTAAATTAGTCGTGCGCCTTGCAGCCCAGGAAGTTTCCACTGGTAAGGAGGATACTGTGGCGCTCTTATGGGAAATCCGTCAACGAGATATACCGCGCGTCTGGCAGACATAAAAAGACTAGAGGTTTATAAAGATGAAACTCACACCGAGAGAAAAAGATAAACTAATGCTTTCGCTGGCTGCCATGGTCGCGCGCGACAGAAAAGCACGTGGCGTTAAACTAAACTACCCGGAGACGATCGCTTTGATAACTGATTTTGTAGTTGAAGGTGCGAGAGAAGGAAAGACCGTGGCAGAACTTATGGAATCAGGAGCACATGTTGTCAAACAAAGCGACTGCATGGAGGGAATTCCTGAAATGATTAACGACGTACAGGTTGAAGCCACTTTTCCGGATGGAACAAAGCTGGTTACAGTCCACTATCCCATTCGCTAGAACGGAGCTAATGCAATGATTCCAGGTGAGATTTTAACTTCTGAAGGGCATCTTGTTTTAAATTCCGATAGAGCAAGTATACGCGTTTCGGTTGCAAATACTGGGGATAGGCCAATCCAAGTTGGAAGCCACTATCACTTCTATGAGGCCAATCCTAACCTCGAATTTGACCGGAAGCCCACCCTTGGAATGCGTTTAGATATTGCGGCAGGCACAGCAGTTCGCTTCGAGCCCGGACAGGTGCGTGAAGTTAAACTTGTTCCCTACTCCGGTGCTAGGCGGGTTTTTGGCTTTAATAAAGAAATAATGGGAGAACTATAATGCCCGTTAAAATTTCTCGTAAAGTCTACGCTGACATGTTTGGCCCTACCGTAGGCGACCACGTTAGACTTGCTGATACAGAACTGATTATCGAAGTAGAGAAAGATCTCACAAGCTATGGTGATGAGGTCAAATTTGGTGGCGGCAAAGTCATACGTGACGGAATGGGACAATCACAAATTTCCCGAGCTGACGGTGCTGTTGATACAGTGATAACCAACGCCTTAATCGTTGACGTAACGGGAATTTATAAAGCTGATATCGGCCTCAAAAATGGTCATATTCATGCGATCGGCAAGGCCGGTAATCCAGATACTCAAGAAGGGGTAAATATAATAATCGGTCCAGGAACGGAGGCCATAGCCGGCGAAGGGCATATTGTAACCACCGGCGGTTTTGACAGCCATATTCATTTTATCTGCCCTCAGCAAATTGATGAGGCACTTCACTCAGGTATTACAACAATGTTGGGCGGCGGTACGGGTCCCGCCCACGGGAGTTTGGCAACTACGTGCACCCCTGGTCCTTGGCATATAGGACGTATGCTAGAAGCAGCAGATAGTTTTGCCATGAACCTTGCCTTTGCAGGCAAGGGAAATGCATCACTCCCCGCTGCATTGGAAGAGCAAATAGCTGCAGGCGCCTGCGCACTTAAGTTGCATGAAGACTGGGGCACAACCCCGGCCGCAATCGACAATTGCCTGACTGTCGCAGAGGCCATGGATGTCCAAGTTATGATCCACACAGACACCTTAAACGAAAGTGGTTTTGTGGAAAATACTTTAGCCGCTATCAAAGGTCGCACTATTCATGCATTTCACACTGAAGGTGCTGGAGGGGGCCATGCACCCGATATCATAAAGGTCTGCGGCCAAACCAACGTAATCCCTTCGTCAACTAACCCCACACTTCCTTACACTATAAATACACTTGAAGAACACCTAGACATGCTCATGGTCTGCCACCACCTGGACCGATCTATACCTGAAGATGTAGCTTTCGCGGAGAGCCGCATTAGAAAGGAGACTATTGCAGCGGAAGATATCTTACATGATATGGGTGCCTTTTCCATCATTGCCTCAGACAGCCAAGCAATGGGCCGAGTTGGAGAAGTTATTACTCGCACTTGGCAGACAGCACATAAAATGAAAGTTCAACGCGGACGTCTTGATGAAGAACAGGGCGATAATGACAACCAGAGAGTTAAGCGTTACATCGCCAAGTACACTATTAACCCCGCACTCTGCCATGGTTTGTCAACCCATATTGGCTCAATTGAGGTGGGGAAACGAGCTGACCTAGTGCTTTGGCATCCGGCGTTCTTCGGTGTAAAAGCGGAAATGGTACTACTAGGCGGTAGCATTGCTGTCTCACAAATGGGAGACCCTAACGCCTCCATTCCCACGCCTCAGCCCGTCTACACTCGCCCGATGTTTGCTTCATTCGGACGGTCTGTTGAAAAGTCCGCTGTAAGCTTTGTCAGCCAAGCTGCTCAGGAAATGAATATAGCCAACTCTCTTAACCTAGCAAAACAAACTGTAGCAGTTAAAGGTACCCGCGATATCTCCAAACTAGATATGGTAATGAATAATTGCATTCCTGAAATAGAGGTAGATTCCGAAACCTACGAGGTGCACGCCGATGGGGAGCTTCTAACCTGTGAGCCTGCAAGTGAGCTACCCATGGCCCAACGTTATTTTCTTTTCTAATGAGCCAAGGACATCTTACGCATGCATATTACCCATGAAATCAAAGAGAATATTAACTCGAATATCGCCGTGGACACAGTAACCCTAAACTATGAGGGACGTTTTCTGCGACGTAAAAAGTTAACAAGCGACAAGGGTGAAGCTTTTTTAGTTGAACTGCCTGAAACTCGTTCCTTAAATTCAAATGATGGATTTATACTAGATGATGGACGTATTATCTCTATTAATCCCGCAACCGAACCACTCACGCAAATAAAACACCCAAACCTTACCCGTATAGCTTGGCATATCGGGAACAGGCACATTCCCTGTCAAATAGATACCACCTCTCTGTTGATCAGGAAGGATCACGTCCTTGAAGATATGCTTAAAAAATTAGGTGCTGAGCTCTCTACTGTGCACGCCCCCTTCATCCCTGAAGGCGGCGCCTATGGGCACGGCCGCACCCATGATCATCGTGAATGACGGAACAATGTGATGGATTTAAATAGTGATATCCAAATACTTCAAAATTGGTTCTCTCCTAGTTTTCCGATAGGGTCTTTTGCTTATTCCCATGGTCTTGAAACAGCGATTGAGGATAAAGTTGTTTCTGACCCCGCCACTCTAACCGATTGGGTTGGTTTTATTCTTGAATATGGCTCAGGCCGCAACGATAGTTTTTTTCTTAGGGCTTCCCACGAAGGAGAAGATGTCAATCAACTGTGTCTAAGTCTGTCTGCAGGGAGCGAAAGACAATTGGAAAGCCTAGAACTAGGACGTGCCTTTACGACTGTTATAAATAAATCCTATGGGCTATCACTTCCCAAAGGGTTAGCCTACCCCGTTGCTGTCGGGATCGCCTCCAAAAAACTCGATCTGGATATTTCTCTTACTCTGCAAAGCTATCTCCAGGGCTTCGCCTCCAATTTAATTTCAGTTGGAGTTCGGTCAATCCCTATAGGCCAAATTTCCGGACAAAGATGCCTGCTCCAAATGTTTCCCGTGATAAAAAAGCTGGGTGCCCAACTTGCTGAAACCCCATCAATCGAACTGGGTAGCTGTGCCTTTATTGGAGATCTCATGTCAATCCAGCACGAAAAATCTATTCCGAGGTTATACAGAACATGACAAAGACTGACTTAAGATATGGACCATTGCGGGTCGGCATAGGTGGACCCGTTGGGGCAGGAAAGACCAGCCTAACTGAAGCACTATGTCGCCTTCTCGCTCCCAGCCTCTCTATGGCCGTTATTACGAACGACATCTACACTAAAGAAGATGCAGATTATTTGGTGAAGGTCCAAGCCTTGCCCTCAGACCGAATCTACGGCGTTGAAACAGGAGGATGTCCGCATACGGCCATTAGAGAAGATGCCTCGGTAAATCTTGCCGCAATAGAGACACTTAAGAAAAAGTTCCCTGATCTTGAGCTTATTCTCCTTGAATCAGGGGGAGATAACTTAGCCGCAACCTTCAGTCCCGAACTTGTCGATTTAACCATTTACGTTATCGATGTCTGCATGGGCGCCGACATTCCCCGCAAGAAAGGTCCAGCCCTGATGCGGTCTGATATGCTAGTAGTGAACAAAATTGAGTTGGCTGATCATGTTAATGTAGACTTAGATCAGATGCGCCATGATACCAAGACTAACCGCGGTGACCTGCCATTTATTTTTGGTTCAATGCAGAAAGGTATAGGGGTTAACGCGCTTGGGGCCTTTCTAAGAGAACAGGGCGGGTTAGCTTTTATGCAGTGAGGAATATGATGGCAGCTCAAACACCCCCTTGTTCAATATTACTTGTCCAACCGATCTTGTACAAATCCATATCTGGAATCGTTTTGATCAAATAAAAAACTTCACTTTGTGAAAATGGTGCTTTAATTTAGGTTACTGTAGCTGAATCAATCGTCGCCCATCTTCTTTTTTTCCTGGTCAATCTAGATGCGAGCATATATCAAGCCTGGAATTTGGGCGCCAACACTGTGCTCCCCCCAGTAATTCTTAACTCACGGCCACAAGGCTTCGTACATTGTTGGTCTCGGTAGCCAGACATAGGGAACGCGTTCACTTATTAAACGAACATTCATCTTCTTCAGAAGTGGATCGCGCTATCCACACTCTGTCAATGGGTAGATTAATTGGTAAACTTTTATTTCTGCACTAAGCTCTTAATTCAATTGAGAACTTGGCGGAGGGAGGGTCTGCCTTAAACTCCCGTAACTAATTGTTATTACGTTAAGTTATAAGAGATACTAGGTTTCATACCACATTCTATACCACATTTTTCTATGACGTCCCCTTCCCTATCGGGTCCCTTTCGGCGTAACCCCAATCAAGCCTGAACGAATATTTCATTTGGATCTCCTCAAAGGGTCTACTATCTCTGGAAGGGGCGCTAACAGGTCGTGTTTGCATAGACGATCCCACATAGATCACGCACCACGGCCCAGAGGCTCGGGCACCTGTTTCAATAGCCAGGTTGCGTTAACGACAGGTCGGACTGCTGTGATCAGGGGGTGACTGCTGAGGGTTGGATTTTGCGAGGATGGACCGGCTCTTTAAGTGTCTGGCAGTTACGGTTGCACTAGATCATAATTTTCGGCACCAAAACTGGTACATACCGTTAAACGTATCGGGATTATCAAGCTCAAATTCATGCCACAGGGAAAGTGAGGTTCGGGCGTTAGTGCTCGGGTGCGATTCCTTGAACTTTCTTACTACATTCCGGTTCCGCATTTCGAACCCAAGGAACTTGAGTTGTAGAGACACGAGAGCCGTCTCAATTTGTGGCAGGGTAAATCGGAGTTCCTGGACATGAAACAGAAGATCCCGACAATTGCTCAGGTTGAAGAAATCATTTATGTGGCATATCTTTGCCATTGCAGGGTTTCCATCCGCAGCCAGACCGATGACTTCCTGCCGACATCGGCGAATGTCCTCAGGGGAGGATGAATCACCCTTCTCGGCAATCAGGGATCGTCCGAGAACGATGTGTTGGCGTCCGATCTCGCTGTAGAGGCCGATCTTTATGAGCCCTCCTGGACGTAAAAGGTCGACCAGAACCTGCCAGCCAGCCAGTGGGTCGCCAAGATGGTGAAGGACCCCGACACACTCAATAAGATCGAACCTCCTTTCGAGTTTTTCTAGTTCCGTAAGGTCCCCTTGGACGTATTCGATATTAGAAAAACCAAGTTCTTTGGTCTTTCTCTCTGCATAGGCAAGACTGTTTAGGCTCAGGTCCACCGCCAGCACTTGTGCATTCGTAAACTTGGAGGCTGTATACAGAGCATGTTGGCCGGTGCCACAGCCGGCTATCAGAATTTCTGGACTTCCCGGGGAAGTGTAGTCTCCCAAATCAAACAATAGCGGAGGAATCCGCAAGAAAGTACCAAGGCTCCTGCTTTTGTAAGCCATGTGGGTTTTGATCCAGCGGGGATAAGGGTTTTCCTCATACTGTGCACGAACCGATTGAGAGATCGTATTTTGTATGTCGGTTATGCAGGGAATTTGGTCGCGCAGAGACCGCTCTTTTAATGGTTCGGTTATTTGTCGCTCAATCACGCTCTTGATGCCGTCTTCCCACTTCCGTTCACTCAGCCTTGCAGCCCAGGAAAATTGAAAGAGTGGCCGATAGGTTCCGAGTGCGATCACGAACGACGGAGGCACGGCTTGCCCTTTTTCCATTAGCGCTGCGATCTTTTGCTCCAGTTTTTCGACAACTTTTTTTTCTTCTTCGATTTCAGCGAAGACATACTCGTTGGTGAAACAGTTGTGGGCCAGAGCCGTTGAAAACGGGAATACCTTCTTCTCTGTCTTTCCTTTGATTGTTTCCTTGAGCATGGCGTGGCGCAGGACGGTGAGCATTCGTTCTATCTCAAGGTCATTGATAGGGGTCAGCTCCAAAATTCGAAGGAAGAGCGGAATCGTTGACAGCTGCTCCGCGATATCGCGGTAGGAAATTTCGCTATCCTGCTGGTTAGAAACAGTTGCCTCTACCATCGCCGAGAAATCCGGATGATGGCGAAGTGCGCTGAGAATGGCTCGGGTAGTGTAAGAAGGCCGCACCGTGGGCCGCTCTAACAGGTGCAACAGATCCTGATAAAGATTGTCATCAACGGAAGCGAACGAGACACTCTCTAAACACGATGCAAAACTGGACCAGAACAAGTCGTTCTGCGGATCGATGGAAATGGCACGTCGGTGCTGCGTTAAGGCCTCCACAGGTTTGCCAAGGTCTTGCAGCGCAAAGCCCAGATTGTTGTGCGCCTCAGCATAATCGGGCTTGATGCCGAGTGCCTTGCGGTAACTGGCGACGGCTTCCTTCAGCTTTCCAAGCGCCCAGAGCGTAATGCCCAGGTTGTAGTGTGCCTCGGCAAAATCGGGCTTTAGGGCTAGCGCCTTGCGGTAGCTGGCTAAGGCATCATCCAGCTTGCCAAGGTCGTGGAGCGTA
>CACETT010000031.1 GCA_902562525.1 uncultured Alphaproteobacteria bacterium | reverse complement strand
CAGACGCTCCTTCCAAACCTTGTTGCCCGAGTTACGCAGGGCGGGGAATCTTTTGACGACGCTATTTCTTGGGCAGAAAATGAGGCGGAACTCGTGTCGCGTGGGTAGTGCAATGTTTAGAATAAATGTAAGGCCCGATGCCAGGTTGACAAGTGGAATGAAACCTTTGCAGTTAGGTACCAAGGCGCCATCTCTGAAATAGCAAAACCAGTTTGGTTTTAAAGGAAAACTCACTAACTCGTAATTAGCTGGTCAAGGGCTCGAGTTCCTTTCGCCCACTTCAATACTTCGATTTTTCATACCTCAATACGTGTTCGCCCCACAACAGCAGTGTCTGTCACTCGGAACCGCTCGATAGCATTATCAGCTTCCATCATTTCTGTGGTCCCAAGTACACCGGGGCCGGGTCCAGCCGTGCCATTCAAAACGTCGTTAGGGTGTTTTTGGTCAACCATGCCTAAATTTACTGTGGCAAGGTCGTAGCCCATGAGGCGCTGGACTTCCTGAGGGTAGGTGCGCACTTCTTCCATGGGTACTGCCAGGTACTGGTTTTCTTCTTGCCGCAACCAACCTAGTGAATAATGGAGCGCAACCCCACAACGTGGGCCATTCGACCGGTTGGCGCCTCCACCGTGTATTAGGCTTCCCGTATAAATTAAAACGGACCCAGCCGTCATCTCAGCCTGCACAATCTCAGAATCAGTGGGTTGCCTCCCATCGTCCCAGAGATGGCTCCCTGGTACAATTCGAGTGGCTCCATTTTCCAGAGTGAAATTGGTTGCGGCCCACATGGTGGCCAATGTAAGTGGAGGTGCTGGATTTTGGATGGGGTAGAAGCCTGTGTCGCGATGCATTGTCTGCGCAGTCTCCCCCGGGGTCAGGTGCATAGCGCCAGTAAAGTTGACCTGATATCGGACACAATAGGGCCCAAGAACACGGTCGGCAGTATCCAGTATAAGTTGATGAGTTAGTAGATCTTGCGTGAGAGGGCATCGGCTTAGAAGAGCGCCAAATCGCTTTGTTTTATCGCCAAAGAATGGATCGGGATCACCGAGGTCTGTAGCATTAAGGTGCGGAGCGAGTTGGTCGGAGAGCGCAGTGGTCGCCGAATTGTCGAGGAGCCCCTCAATAATTGCATACCCGTGCTCTGCCACGGACGCGGCAAGTTCATCCGGAGAAACATGTGCATCAAAGGTTTGCAGCATAGCCATTTCATTATCCCTATGTTGTCCAACTAGCACTCTATTTTTCTGTTAATGACAGCCTTTCATCCTCTAATTCGCGGGTCAAGGGTTTGAGTTCCTTATTTCCCTCGAGTTTTTCAATGACTTCGAGGTAGTACAAGAACTAATATACTTTCCTGCGGTCTTTGTGTTTCTCAAGAGTAAATATTAAATGTTCAATCTGAGCGGAGAGCAGCATGCTAAACGGGATGAATCAAAACGCCATAGCTTGTCTAATGGTTTGCTTGTTAGCACTGTCGGGGGTGGGGCTAGCCCAGGCGGAACCTGAACGCAGTGAGCCTCAATACGGTGGAACCATTAATATTGCAACCCGTGTAGCCCAGCTAAATGCCCTGACCTGGAACCAATATAAATGGCAATGGAAATTTCAGCACGATGGGCTGTTCGCGGATTTTTTGATAACGGGAGATTTGGAATTTGGTCCTCGTGGTACAGGGGAAACCAATTTTCACGCGCTAGATTGGATTCGGGAGAAGCACTATAGAGGAGCAATGGCGGAAAGCTGGTCTGTGGAAGAGGATCCTCTTCGCCTGGTTTTTAATATCCGTCCAGGAATGTACTGGCCCCAGAAAGAAGGCGTCATGCAAAGAAGAGAGGTAGTGGCGGAAGACGTTGCCTTCAACTTCAACCACATGGCAAGTAGTCCACGAAAGATACCGACCTGGTGGGGGTTCATTCGCGAATGGAAGGCGGAAGGGAAGTACAAAGCGGTCGCCTACTTGAACGAGTGGAATGCGAACTTAGGGTATAGATTGTTATGGGGTTACTACGGCACCGTTTCTCCTCCGGAGGTCTTGAAAATGAACGACGGGGAGGGATCGGATGACTGGAGACTGCAAACAGGTTCCGGGCCGTACAAACTAGTCAATGTTCGCCTGGATGATGTCCAGGTGTACGAACGAAACGCTGAGTATTGGGATAAAGAGGTTATAAACGGCGTTGCCTATGATTTACCATATAATGACGGGATTGTGTATAACATCATTCCTGACGAATCAGCACAGATTGCGGCTCTTCGGACCTGTAAGATCGATGTTTTGGAACAGTTCCGTTGGCAGTTTGCTGAGGAACTCCGAAGGTCTGCGCCGGAGTTAATTCTCCAAAAACGTCTCCGTCAGGTTCAGACCTTTGTCGCCCTTCGCAACGATCAACCACCTTTCGACGATATCCGAGTGAGGAGGGCTATGAACTTAGCCGTCGATCAGCAGGAGATTGTGCAAACCCTGTTGAACGGAGATGGGGTAGCCTTGGACCACCCGTTTTCTGTGGAGTGGGAAGGCTATTACACCGCCCTGGAAGACCTCCCGCCCCAAGCCAGGGAATTATTCGAATACCATCCGGAAAAAGCTAAAGAATTGCTTGCTCAGGCGGGTTACCCAGACGGGTTTGAATTTGAAATTACCTTCGGTACACATAGCCCCTACCACTTGGATCTTATGGCAATGTTGGAGGCCTACTATCAGCGGATTGGTGTGAAAGTCGTAGCCCGTGCCTTCGACTATCCAACGTTTTTAGCCAAGATGCGGGCATCCGATCAAACGGCTGGGTATCTGATGGACATTACGGGCAGTACTCCGTTCTCTGCAATTCGCAAGAGCTTCATTACGGATCAGACATGGAATCCGGCATTCCATTCGGACGAATGGTTGGACCAAACCTATTTTGAAGCCCTGGGGCTGCGTGACAAGGACAAGAGAGACACAATGCTTCGGGATATGAACCACTACCTACTAAGTGAGCGCGTTCCCGTCGTGTGGCTGCCTTCCAATATGGTCTATGCTGCCTGGTGGCCATATGTAAAAAATTACTGGGGTGAAATGGCAGTTGGTGCGCAAAGTGCTGGTCCAATCTACGCAAGGATGTGGATAGATCAGGAGTTAAAGCAAAGACTGGGCTGTGACTAGGATCAAAGAGCTTTATTCCAGCAGGTTCTCATCGACAACAAATATTTGCTAGAATGACCAAGCAAGCAGGAGGTTAACAAGGGGGAGTGATGCGAACTTTAAAAATATTTGTTTCGGCTATGCTTTGTTCTGGTTTTTTTAATGTGGCCGCATTTGCTGATGAATTTGGGACAGAGGAAGAAGCAAGGGCTTTGTTGCAACGGGCCATCGCCATTCTTCGGGTAGATAAAACTAGAGCCATGGAGATGTTTGCTTCGGGGGACGGGGGGCTCATCCAGAAGGACTTGTACGTTTTTTGTTTTTCTCGTGATGGCACCGTCACGGCTCATCCTGGTTCCGTTGGCGTTAATCTTTTTAATAATGGGGCCACGGATCTGAAAGGAAACCCTCTTGGAAAAGCGTTGTGGAATGCGGCCCAACCTGGTGGGTCCGGGGAGGTGACATATAACACATGGAGAGCGACAACAGGTTCGCCTGAAGAGTTTAAGAAAACCACTTTTGTGAGACGAATTATGGGCCAAGTGTGCGGAGTGGGTTACTATCCAAGAAGCTGATTCTTAATTGCTTGGTTAGGTGAGCCGAGGAAAGAAGGAAAGTGTACCAATGAATCTTAGCGCGACGCCCGACGGCAATACGGAAAATAAAAGTCGTTTGGATTACGATGCCATTATAATTGGTGCGGGGGTTGCAGGACTCTATCAATTGTACTGTCTACGCAAACTTGGGTTAAAGGTTCGTACATTCGAAGCGGGAAGCGGCGTTGGTGGCACATGGTATTGGAATCGTTACCCTGGCGCGCGGTTTGACTCAGAGAGTTGGACCTATGGCTATTCATTTTCCCAAGAGTTGCTAGATGAGTGGGACTGGAAAGAAAATTTTTCCTCCCAGCCAGAAAATGAACGTTATCTCAATTTCGTAGCAGATAAATTTGAGTTGCGTGAACACATTCAATTTAACTCCACCGTAGTTTCCGCGCATTACCATGATGGTGCACATAGTTGGGAGGTAACTCTTGATAACGGTTCTCGCTACGTTGCCCGTTTCTTAATTACGGCGATTGGAATTCTTTCGGCCCCAACTATGCCCACCATTCCTGGCATATCTTCTTTTAAGGGGGAATCTTTTCATACGTATCACTGGCCGAAGAAAGAGGTAGATTTTTCAGGAAAGAGGGTTGGCATCATCGGTACTGGTGCAACTGCCGTGCAGGCAGTTCAGGAAATTGCAAAGAATGTGGGCCACTTATCTATTTTCCAGCGCAATCCAAACTGGTGCGCTCCGTTGAAAAATAGTGAAATATCTGAAGAAGAAATGTGCAGTATTCGCTCCCGTTATTCGGAGATTTTTGCACGCTGTCGCGAAACACCTGGTTGCTATATTCATTCCGCCGATCCTCGTAAAACGCTAGAGACGCCCCCAGATCAGCGACTTGAGTTCTGGGAAGAACTTTATGAGAGCCCGGGGTTTGGAATTTGGCAAGGGAACTTTGTGGATATGCTGACCGACCGCGAGGCAAATAGGGCGGCAAGCGATTTCATCGCGAGCAAAATACGCCAGCGGGTCAATGACCCCGTGGTTGCCGAGAAATTGATCCCAAAGAACCATGGATTTGGGACCCGTCGGGTGCCATTAGAAACTCAATACTATGAAGTGTTTAATCAAAAAAATGTGGAACTAGTGGATATTAATGAAACCCCTATCCGGACGATCACAACCGACGGAATACGGACGAGCGAGCGGGAGTATGAGTGTGACATTGTTATTTACGCTACTGGGTTTGATGCGATCACAGGTTCTTTCGATAGAATAGATATTCGAGGGATCGACGGTGTGAAACTCAAAGATGTTTGGCATGATGGGCCACAAACTTATTTGGGCATACTTGTTGAGAGTTTTCCAAATATGCTCATGGCGATGGGACCACACTCCGGGTTGGGGAATTACACTCGGACTGCGGAATACAGCGTTGAATGGATAACGGGGCTCATTCAGTATGCGGGAGCACATGGCCTGACGCGGTTCACTGCAACAAACCAGGGGGTGAAGGAATGGACCGATTATGTGCTGGGTTTGGGTAAGGATCTATTGATGAATGAAATTGGTTCCTGGATGACTGGTGTTAATAAGAATGTCAAAGGGAAGCACGCTCCTCGGATTATGCGTTATAGCGGCGGGCATCCCGCCTTTCGAAAGCACTGTGATGCTATAGCTGCGGAGGGCTATAGCTCGCTTGCTTGGGCAGGGTTGCCCCAGGATCATGGCGAATAAGATTATAGTTTCGATTGCGTGCGGATCTCCTACAATGGACTTGCATATCGCGGAGGGAATTAGGACCTAGGGCTTGAAGGGTCAAGCGGTTCACCTCCGGCTACTATTAATGACTTACGATACTTTTGGTGTACTCAAATCAGAAGATCTGTGACCACTGATCACATAAGAAGCCATCAGCTGCGCTTAAATCAGTAATAGATCAGCGAATGGCCGCTTGTAGTGAGCAAAAGTAATACCTAGTATATTGTAACAAGTTGCTAAAAATCGGGAAAATACTGGCGTCTAACTTTATGGAATGAGGGAGCCCTAGTAAAAGTAGTTCCAATAGTCACCTTAGTGGGCGTTTTGGTTTGGGGTTTATAGGAGAAAGAGGTCCATGGCTTTATCTGAGCAAACATTTGGTCCATCGCTGGGTGTTTCTTCAATTTACTTGGATACCACTAAATCGCAGTGGCTGGATGCCACTTCAGGTGAGAGTTTTTTGCATGTGCCAGGCGGGAATTTTATTATAGAGGCGCAATACAGTCGGCTTGGTCCTGACTTATTCCTTTCTGGAGAGAAACATTCAGTTTTCATAAAGGGTTACTTTAGCCAAGAACAGCCGCCTGACCTATATACGACGGATGGTGGTGGTATGGTTCCTGGGTCAGTTGCGACCCGTTTGGCTGGGTCTCCTGCACCGGGCCAGTTTGCACAAACCGATATTGTTGCGGCTGGTCAACCAATCGGCGCTGTGGACACCGCTGAGGGACGGGCATTCCTCTCTCGTGTGGACGGTACTAACGTATTGGCTGAAAAGGGAACACCGGTCTTTCTAGGGGATATTGTGGAGACGGAAGCGGGTTCCAGTATTGGCATTACCTTTATAGACGAATCCACCTTTGCCTTAGGTGAATCCGGGAGAATGATTGTTGACGAGTTGGTTTTCGACGCTGAGGTGGGTATTGGACAGAGCGTATTTAATGTGCTGAAGGGGGTGTTCTCATTTATCTCTGGAGATATTGCAGAGACGGGCGACGATTCAATGATAGTTAACACCCCGGTACTGTCCATTGGTGTTCGCGGTACCACGGTTGCGGGTCGGGCAGCGGCAGAAGGGTCTGAGAATACGGTTACGTTGTTGCCAGATGCGAGTGGCACTGTTGGTGCCATTGCGGTTAGCAACGCTGCCGGTGTTCAAGTGATGTCGCAGCCATTTGCTACAACGACAGTGACGAGCCAGTTGCAGGTACCGACCGTACCAACCCAATTGCCGGCCGCTTCTGTGCAGGATTTGTATGGAGATATATCAACAGTTTTGCCCTCTTCCCCTTCTCAACGGCAAGAAGAAAGTGGCGGCGATACCGATGCACAGCAGCAGGCGCCGCAGGATCAAGAGGTTCCTCTTGAGGGTGCGGAAATAGAAGGTGAAGAGAATGCTGATCGAGAAGCTGGCTCTGAGGGGGAAGAGCTTCTAGAAGGTGAGCTGGAGGAAGGGGAAGAACTGGAGCTGCAAGAAGGTCTTGAGGAAGGGCCGGGGGAAGAACTGGAGCTGCAAGAAGGTCTTGAGGAAGGGCCGGGGGAAGAACTAGCAGTGCGGGATGGCGTCCCGCCAGATGAGGTGAATGCAGTTGCAGAGGAGGCTTATGAGCAGGCGCTGGCGGAAGGTCTTTCGCCTGAGGAAGCGGACCTGCGGGCCCAGGATGCAATGAAAGAAACATTTGGCGAGGAGTTTGGTCCGCAAGGGCCTGGCGGCGAATTTGCGGAAGTAGCAGAAGAGGCATTTGAGCAGGCCTTGGCGGAAGGTCTTTCGCCTGAGGAAGCGGACCTGCGGGCCCGGGATGCTGTTGAAGAAGCATTTGGCGAGCAATTTGGTCCGCGAGGTCCTGACGAACCAGGCCTGGATAGGCCTGGCGGGGAGTTTGGTGAGGCAGCGGAGGAGGCCTATGAGCAGGCGTTGGCGGAAGGTCTTTCTCGCGAGGAGGCCGGGTTTCGTGCGCGGGACGCTGTTGAAGAGGCATTCTCTGCAGAGTTTGAGCAAGGAGCTCCGGGTGATCTTGGTCCTGGGGGTGAAGTTAGTGCAGCGGCAGGAGAGGCCTTTTTGCGGGCGTTAGAGGAAGGTGGCTCTCCCGAGGCAGCGGCTGTCATTGCTCGTGGTGCTGCGACGGATATCTTACAGGATACTTTTGGACAATACGGTGATGACCTCGACGGTTTCAGTTCAGAACAGGATTTACTCGTAAATGAGGCTCTTAATGCTGCTGCCGATCAGGCTTTTGAACAAGCTTTGACCGAGGGCGCAACTTCTGATGAGGCCGGGCGACGGGCTCGGGAAATTATTATAGGGGCAATTGATTCAACAGATGTGTCGCGCCAAGCGGATATAAATGCTGCCGACCCCCGGGGAATTGGCCATTTCAAGTCTCTCGGTACCGTATCACTGGATGTGGGTGGAAATTTCTTGGGCCCTTCCGGGCGTATTGGTCAAAAATTTGGACCTAATTTTGGCCCCGAAGGTCGAGGAGCTCCACGTGATCTTGGTCCCGGCGGTCCTGAGTTTGGGTTTGATCCCAACTTCGAGAAATTCGTGTTTTACAATGCGGAAAAAAATAGGATTGATGAGTTTGCTTTGTCTCAGTTGAGAAATAAGGGCGTACCGGACATTGTGGGCACTGATACAGGTACGTTTGATTTAAGTGGCAGCACGTTGTCCGTGACGTCAGGGGAGATAAGGACATCCCTTTTTCGAATCGATCTGTCAGATGTGGCCACAATAAACTTCACTGGAAGTGGCTTCCAGTCGCTAACTCTGGACTCAGCAGAAAGTGGAACCTCAGCACTAACTCGTGTCGTGGGTTCGCCGACCTCGGGCAGAATTGATGATGCTATATTCTTTGATAAGAATGGTGGCGATAGAGATTTTAGCGGGGTCACCTTTACGGATATTGGCCTGGTAGAATATCTAGGGGAGAGTGTGTCCGAAAAAATGAAAGTAAGTAGCTCCACTGACTTCGGAGGTGCGAGTATTCTTAATTTTGAGCAAGGTGCTTCTTCCGCAGCCGATATATTCGATTACACGTCAAATTTAAAAGATGGCAAGAATGCTGCTACTGTATCCAATTCGAGCGACTTGCAAATTGTAGAGTTCACGTCGCAGTCGTCTGGTCGTGATCAACTTAGTAATAATACGAGTGGTCTGGTGGAGTTCAACTTTGATGCGGCCGACCTTGCGGTAGAGCTGCAAATAAATGGAGAGCCCGGCCGTGGAGGAGGTACAGAAACATCAATTTTGGCGGCTGTTGAGGATAAATTGGAAAGCACGAGCGCTGCCTCCAATTTGACTGGAAACTCAGGGGGAACTGGTGCCGTTCTCAACGGAGCGGACGGCGCTGATATGTTGCTTGTGTTTTATGAAGCTTCCAGCGGAATTTCGGGAAACGAAACGCTGGATGCCGTGATAGTTAGATACCAGGAGAGTGGTGGTGATGCGGATTTCTCTGGTGAACTAAGTCTGGTTGCATCCTTTGAAGAAGTAACGGACTTTAGCAATAGTAATATAATTTAATTTAATTCAAAAATTTATCCTGTGAGTTCATTCTGATGATGGATCGGGTAATAAAAAACCCCAAGATATTAAAAACATCCTGGGGCTAATTATTACCAACAATTTAGCTGGGTTGACTATGCCACGTCTTCTTCCTCGTGTGCGGGCTTGGTAGGCGGATATTTGGCTTTTCGACAACACTGTGATGCAATGTCTGCAGAGGGGTGCCAATCGCTTGTTTGGTCCAGATTGAGGAATACGCGTATCGGTTGAAATCAGAAAGAAAGTTTGCGCTTTCCCTCCTTTATCCCATGCGGTGGAGAAAATTACAGACATTATTGTCGCTGTTGCGGGTAATAATTTAGCTCCACTTCTTCCGCCGCCATGAGTTATTCTGGGTCAATTAATGGTCAAATAATCGCCCAAGGCGGAGAAAAGTTAGTTTAGATGTTCAGCAAAGAGTTCCTTATCTAAGAGACCACATTCAAAAAGAAGGTCAAAATGAGTCTGGGCTTCATCAAATATAGCCAAGACGAGACTAGATTCGGAACGAATATACTCATTCTCAGCGTCTAGTAAGTTTAATGTGGTTCGCGTACCGACCTCTACCTCTCGTTGGACGCCAGCTAACGCCGTTTTATTGGCTGCTACCGATTCCATAAGCGAAGATATTTGGCTATCTACTTGGATCAAGGTATTCCACAAGGATAGCAATTTTTGATTAAGCTCCAGTTTTATTTGTTTTTCATTCTCAACAGTTATCCGCACTTGTAACTTTGCGCTGTCCAGATTCGAACGCGAAATTCCCGCATCATAGAGTGGTACAGAAAGTACTCCTTCTAAGCTTAGATTTTTCGACGTATCCACACTCTGGGATGGATTGCTGGAGCCGGATACAGATGCTTCTAGGGAGATCTTTGGTAGACGGGTTGATCGTTGTTCAAAAATTGTATGTCTAGCTAATTCCTGTTGGAGTCGCGCAATTTCCATGTCAGGGTTGGTGGAATAGGAAATGGCGCGTGCCTCCTCAAGACTACTCGGGGCTGGATACCTTTCAACTTTTTCTCTAGACCATGAAATTTGGCTCGTAGTTTTTAAGGGGCCAATTAGTTGTCTGTATTTTGAGAGAGAATTTTCGATAGCAATTTCAGCCCCAATAGTTCTTGAAACAGCATTCTGTAGGCGTGCCTGGGCTTGGGATAAATCAGTTCGGGTAACTTCACGGAGGGCGAACCGTTTCTGTGCGGCGAGGAATTGTTTTTGTAAATTATATTCATTGGTCTCTGCAACTGTAAGTAAATGGGCGTCCCGCCATAGCGCTAAATAGGCCTTTATAGCTTCTTTTATTACGGTATGAGTTACCTTTCTAAGTTGCTCTTCTGATATTTGCTTCTGAATTTCTGTCTTTTTTATGGCTGACTCGGTTTCTCCAAAGTCTAGTAAATGTTGGGAGAGTGAGACTGTTGCGGAGAGAGGGGTAAAAGTATCGGTGGTAGAGTTAGAAGTCGGTGTGCTAGTAGTATTCTGTTTTGCCCCGCCCCTTATGCTTAAACTTACGTCGGGCTTCCAAGCAGATTGTGCTCTGGACACCCCCTCTTGTGCCTGGAGTACTGCAAGTTTACTGCTATTCAACTGAGGGTTGCTAGACAATGCTTTGATGACAGCGTTGTCCAAGGAATCGGAATGAGCGTAGGTTATCAGGCCAGAGAAATTTATCGTACTTAGGAGGCCTAAGAATACAGTCAGCTCTTTGAAGAGCGGTTTTCGCATTAAACTTTTGAGGCCATATGTTATCGTAACTAGCGGCAGTAAAAACCAGGTCAAGCCTTTTTGGGGTTGGAAACTTATGCTCATGGCTCAGCAAAGCTGCTGTCTAAGGTGCGGAGGATGGGATATATGAAATAAGTTATCAGGCGCCTTTCTCCAACTTTAATCTTTCCCGAAACTTGCATTCCAGGGATCAACCGAAAGTTGGGTGGCGTATCTCGAAGTCTGATCTCTTCAATCGCTGCAAGAGCACGATATATATTCTCTTCCTCACCATCTAGATTTTCGGCAACTGTGTCTGCGGATAGATAGGTTAGTCGACCAAATAGGTCACCGAATTTTTGGGCGGGAAGGGCTTCTAATTGGATTACAATTTCCGACCCTGGTACCAGTTTGCTAATGTCTTTTGGAGATATATCAAGCTCTACGGCGAGGTCCTCGCCTGTTGGCACCATTGTGACGAGCACTGATCCCTCAGTGAATACTGCACCGGGGTAAATTTTATGAAGCTCCAGTATCAGCCCATCTAATGGAGCCGTAAGGGTTACGTCAATGGATTCCCTTTCAATTTTAATTACTTCCTGGCTGAGGACATCTCTTTCTTCCTCCAGAGAGGACAATTCTTGGCTTATGGATGCATACCACTGGCTTATATACTCTTGTTTGTTTGCCACGGCAGTAGATTGGGTTGATCGCAGTTCTAACACCTTGCTAGTAAGTCGTTGGAAGTCCCTTTCGACGGATAGTCTTTTGCTTTTTGATTCGAGCAGTTGGGTGTTGGAAATCAATTCATCTCGGTACAAATCTAGTTTTGCTGCCTCTAATTCCTTTTCAATAGCTAATTGCTGGTTCACTATTTGAATATCTTGCTCCGTGGAGCTCATTTCTTTCGAGATTCGCTCAATATTAGTATCCAGAGAGGCGATTTTCGCCCGAAATTGGGAGGTCCGATCATTAAAAAGGTCGCGCTGCCTGCCAGGTGTAAGATCATAATCAATAGGGCCATCCCGTAAAGCAAGCTCAAGCATCAGACGTTCTATTCTCTGCGAGATAGTGGCAATTTTCCCATCTAGTTGCTGTAAGTCTGCTTCCTGTAGAGTGGAATCAAATACTACTAAAGGTGTGCCTTTAGTTACTTGCTGGCCACGGGCCACCAAGACTTCCTTAACAACAGAATTATAGTTAGCTTGGACGTCTATATTTGGTGTGGAGGTGGTTATCCTTCCATTTGCTGTCACCGTAGTATCAATAACGGAAATAACTGCCCACATAATTAAAAATACAAAGATGGATGCGAGTGCTAACGTGGCGTGAGTAACGGGTCGTGGAATTTTCTTATTTCTTAAACGATCAATTTCTGGGTCAAACTCCTCCAGCAAATCGCTTGTAGTCTGATCTCGTGCATCGACTTTACTCTGGAGAAGATTGACTCTTTCAGGATTGAGTTGGTCCTCGGGGGAACTGGAAAAAGCATCAACAGATAACGTTTCATTAGCAGCTCGAACACTTTCTGCAAGCTGTTGCATTATTCCGAAGGCTGCCTGTGGAGAGCTTTTCAGGTACTGTAAAAAGTCATCTTTTCCTACCTCTCGGACGACAGCGTCCGTAGCGGCTCTAGCGATTGCACTTCTAGGCTGGTTGTCGATTAGAGCAAGCTCCCCAAAAAGAGCACCTGCTTCCAATTCTCTAAGGGTTACGTATTCCTCTCCTGTAAAGCGTGATATCTCTATAACACCAGATTCTACCACATAGGCTACATCGCCAAGATCGCCCTCCTTAAAGAGTACGTCCCCAACTGCTAAGGTTCGCAGTAGTCCGGGAGCGTGGGAAGCAGCGTTAGGCATTTTCGGCACTGTCCTTTACCTGGTCGCCGATCCCCGGTTTGATATGTTTAGAAAACATAACCTGTTGTTGGGCCTCGTAAGTCGCTCTGAAAAATCCAGTCTCCTCCCTCAAATTCTCCATGGTTCCAGATTGAGTTACTTTCCCTTCCTCCACGACAAATATCTTATTTGCCAACTGCAAATGCCATAAGCGAGTTGCAATTAGAAGGATAGTCCTGCCAACTGATATATCTTGCAATGTTTCTAAGAGATGAATTTCACTCTCAACATCGAATCCCGTGAAGGCGTCGTCAAGAATTAAAATACGCGGATTGCGCATCAATGCTCTGGCTATAGCTAGCTTCTGTCGAGTGCCAGTCGATAGATTGGCTGCGTTTTCTTCAAGTATAGTTTCATAGCTTTGGGCCATATTTTCTATTTCACGGTGGACCCCAACTTTCTCTGCGGCCCATCGGACACGCTCAATAGGGGCATTCGGCATTGGTCGCCGCAGGTTCTCTAAAATTGTGCCTTGGAAAAAATGGCTCTCCGAACCAACTAGTGAAATTTGAGAGCGAATATGGCTCAAGTCCATGAGCCGTAGGTCTGTGTTATCAAGTAGTACAGCTCCTGACTGGGGCCTATAAAGTCCTTGGATTAATTTGGCGATTGTGCTTTTACCACAACCACTTTTTCCCGTTATCCCCACAATTTGCCGGGGTTCAATAGAGAGGTCTAAGTTTTGAAGAACTGGGGTATTTTCTTCATATTCGAAGCTGATGTTTTTCAATTCTATACCGCCGGTTAGCTGGGGTTTTTGTCCTGAACTTGAAGCTTCTCCGGTGGAATTTATTACCGATCCAACCGTCTGAATGGCCTGTTTAAGTCGCGAGATTTCGGTGCCTAATGTCACCAGCTGGATAATTGGCCTAGACATGCGGGATGCAAGCATATTAAAGGCGACTAGAATTCCAGCTGAGACCTCTCCCGCAAAAACTAAATGTACTCCCACAAATATCACTGCGGCAGTCATTAGCTGTTGAATGGTATTTTGTATATTTACTTGTGATGCGGCCCGTTGCTGTGTCTTTTCATTTGCCAGTAAATAAGCGGCTTCTGTCTCTCGCCAGTGGGCACGGAGGGAAGGTTCTAGGGCTAGACCTTTTACATTTTCGATCCCATTTACTACTCCAGATAATAAATCTTGCCTTTTTCTTTCAAGTTGTCCTGACTCTATCAGGGCTTGTTTATGGCGGTTGCCAGAAATTACGGTTGTTAGGGCGCCAGCTAGGGAAAATCCAAGCACAATAAAAAATAAAAATGGGCTATAAAAAAATAAGATTGGAATGAAAACAAATAGGCTAACACCGTCCAATAGAGTGGGAAGAATTTTTTGACTTATCGCAATTTTTATTTGTCCCACCTGCTGTGGCATGCGCTTCAAGACCGACGAGTCGCGATTAAACCTTTGCATTGGTAAGGTCAGGAGAGTGTCAAATGTTTTAATTGATAACTTGGCATCTATTTTTTGGCCCAGGAAATCAAGAATATAGGTACGGATATAGCCAAGGAATCCGTTAATGATATAAGCAAACATAACGCCACAAGTAATAACATATAGGGTTGAGTAGGCCTCGTAATTAACAACTTTATCCAAAACGATCATGATAAAAACGGCTGGAACAAGGGCCAAGAGATTAACGAGCAATCCGACAACAATGACCTGCGCTAGAACCGTTTTATTGCGGACTAGTTCGCCTATCAGCCATCCCCCAGAAAATTCACGTTCCTCATCAACAAACGCCAACTTTTTTTTCAGGAGTAGGATGTCGCCTCGCCATGATTTTGCAACTTCTTCAAAGTCCACTTTGTGTGCTCTAGAATCGCTCTTAGCAGGATCAATAACTAAGAGGGTTCTTGAGCCATCCTCCTCTGTGGAATAGCGAAGGGCTATCAAGTACCGTCCATTCTGCAATTGCAGAAGTTGTTGCTTCTTGGAGATTAGCTTTGCAAGCTGCTGTTCGCTAACTTTACCAGGGCGTGCGCGAAGGCCAAACTGAGCTGCTAACGTTGCTAGTTCTTGCAGAGACAGTTCGCGATCGTCGATATCGTAGTGCTCTGGTATATCGTTTGCGCCCACGTTGACGCCAAATTGGCGACTAACTAGGGTAAGTGCTCTTAGCCCACTTCGCATAAGTCCATCATCACGTCGTTATAAAGCTGCCAGGACCTTATAACTATCCTGAGGCCGAGTTTAGGGGTAATTTAACGAATTTTCCTAAGCTATTATGCCACGTCTTCTTCCTCGTGTGCGGGCTTGGTAGGCGGCACGTCCTTATGGTCATAGTCGTGGTCCGGTGTTTTGACCGGTGGGGGCATATCTCCCTTCGCGACCTCGTCCATAGATGCCGCCATTTTTTCCATGGCAGGGTCCAGAGGTGAGGATGGTTTTCCCGGCAGGTCATCCGCGGCTGCGATATCATCCATGGGGGGTTTGTCTCCCTTAAATGGTCCATCTCCCTTAAATGGTCCATCTCCCTTAAATGGTCCATCTCCCTTAAATGGTCCACCGTCCGCATGGGTCCAGGCATCATCGCCCTTGCCAGCTGCTCCAGCAGGATCAAAAGGTGGCGGCATGTCGTCCTTGGTTGTCTTGTCCATCGGCCCTGAATCACTGCCCTTGCTAAATGCCCCCGGAGTTGGGCCATCTCCAGACTCTGGTGGAGCCGAAGGGGGTGGCGGGGGCGCTGCATAAGC
>CACETT010000030.1 GCA_902562525.1 uncultured Alphaproteobacteria bacterium | reverse complement strand
CGCAGGAAAATTTGACCCTCTTCCCCTCAGTACTCTCGCCGGAATGGCAGGGAAAACTGGTGGTCCGATTGGAGGACACGCTTCCCTTAACGTGAAAGGTGCAGGACCAGGTTTTGGAACCCACATTTGCGATGTTGAAGTAGATGAAGAAACGGGACGAGTGTCTGTTGTTCGCTACACGGCCGTTCAGGACGTGGGCCGCGCAATTCACCCAAGCTATGTGGAAGGACAACTCCAGGGTGGCGTCGCTCAAGGTGTAGGTTGGGCACTAAACGAGGAATATATCTATGATAAGGATGGACGATTGGACAATCCAGGGTTTCTTGACTACCGGGTTCCCGTTGCGTCTGACCTGCCAATGATCGATACCGTATTGGTGGAGGTTCCCAACCCTAACCATCCCTTTGGGGTGAGGGGAGTCGGGGAGGTTCCGATCATTCCTCCCATGGCAGCTGTCGCAAATGCTGTGTCTTCGGCACTAGGCGGCACTCGTATGATGGAACTCCCCATGTCGCCACCGAAAGTGTTGGAAACACTGAGGAACGGGAATGGAAAGGCCGATTAAAAAATATGGCTAAAGTGGTAATCCCCGCCGGTCTAAGTAAGCAATACACCGGCGGGAAAGCCGAATTTGATATAGATGCAACGACTGTCCGCTCGGTCATTAAAGAGTTGGAAACCCAATACCCCGGTATCGGGGAGGCAATAGAAATAGAAATGGCCGTAGCCGTAGACGGGGAAATCTATCATGACCCCCTCCTAGAAGCTGTTGCTCCAGACAGCGAGGTCTATTTTTTGCCCCGGATTGGGGGTGGCTAGGGGTGCTCCCATCCCCACCCATTTAACAAGCAATCCCCACTCGACTGGGTGACCTAAATGCCGCTCAGCTTTTAGTCCAGCCAGCATACAGCTGATAACTAGTACTAGAGAGATAGCCCGCATCAATGGGCAAGATGCTGCCCGTAATAGCCTTGGCTGCCGAAGAGCAGAGAAAACATATTCCTTGCGCAATTTCCGATGGCTCAACCATTCTCTGCAAGGCACTCTGCTCTTTCATTTTAGCCTCATCTCGAAAACCTTGATCAATCCTCAATTGCATTTGTTCACTTCGAACATAACCTGGAAGCACAGCATTAACACGAATGCCGTCCGGGCCCAAATCTGCAGAAAGTATTTTGGTTAATTGATCAATTGCTGTCTTACTCGGAGAGTAGGCAAGAAGGGGAAAAACTCTCGCGGCAGACGTGGACGAGATATTAACAATCGCACCTTCACCTAACTCAATCATATCTGGAACAAACTTACGACAACACATGAAGGTACCTCGGTAGTTGACAGCCCAAATCCTGTCATGTTCCTCAATATCCAGATCCACTAATCTAGTTGGGTTTTGAAGTATTCCAGCAGAATTCACGAGCACTGATGCTGCACCGCACCGGTCACGCACCCGTCTCACCAACTCGGAAATGGATTCATCGTTGGCAACATCTACGTGTTCAAACAAAGATGTTCCCCCATTCTGGGATATCTCATCCACTACACCCATACCTCCCGCCTCATTGACATCCGCTACAACTACAGAATCGCCCTCTTGGGCGAACCGCAGCGCCGTAGCCCGGCCAATTCCGCTACCTCCACCAGTAACCACTACAACTCGGCCTGAGTCCATGAGCCGCATTCCTCCCCTTGCACGCTATTGAAAATTTTTCTTGGACAAGACATCTGCGTCGCTGTCAGCAAGCATCCAATCTAGACCACATAGTGAAAGTTTCAGCTAGTAAGACGGATCAGGCCACATCAAAGATACCTAGTGACCTGGCCTGTTTCCTCCTAAAACATTCAGATAGTTCGCTCTTACGCGGCGTCCTCGAAACTAATCTTCCCGGGTTGAGAGAGAACTTCCATGCGACTATCTCCTTGCAAATCCTTCAAGATGGGCTCAGAGACCTCAATCTCCCCAAGACTTAGGGTATTACGAATTCGCACAATCCGTGCATCCTCAGGCTCAACACCTATCAGAGTCTTAACTGCCAAGCGCACCGCGTCCTCAGCCGTTTTCATAGGAATGGGCACCCGTGCGCCTTCCAAAGCCGTTGCCGTCACCATATTCGCATAGGTTGAAGCAAAATCTACGCGCCGTAACAGCCGATGGGTAATGACATGGGCGGAGCCGATGCCCGCTGCATTCCCATGAGTCTTTTCGGTAAGATCAAGAATTACAATTTTCTTCACCCGAGGAACTTCAAATCCCGGGGTACCCGGATTACCTATTACATTAGGATCAGCACCTGCACCGCTTATTTCCTTGCCAATCTCATCAATAACTAGGACGTCTATATCTTCAATATAGATCTTTGCCATGAGCTCTTTTGCCTTGGCTTGTAACTTGGTTTCTTCCGCAAAAAGGGTCTCCGCTGGCAGCGCCTGGATAATTGCTGTGTCATCAAAGGCATCCTCTACCATGCCTATCCCAAAAAGGAATGGCTGGCATTCCATTATGGCCTTAGCCGCACGCGGAAGAGCATCTCCAAATTCAGTGATTGGATGGTTTCCATGCAAGGAAGTTGCCCCATTGATTTTTCCCATACCTATGGTCATCATTTTGACAATTCCGCTCTCTATCTCCCCTCGAAAACTGGTGTGAGGCTTAACGCGGTTAATCAATACAACCCCATCAGCATCATGAGCGTATTTATCCATATGAACTTTTGTGCCGCCTTCCAACTCGGCAACGACCACTGTATCCATGGTCGCCCGCACAGGCGCGCCCATCTTGTCTTCTGTTACCCCATAGCCAGCGAGTAACGCTTCTTGGCCCTCTGAGGTGCCACCGGCATGACTGCCCATGGCCGGAAAAATAAACGGGTCTGCACCAAGCTCTTTCAGGGAAGCAATCAGAGCTTTTACGGCGACATCAATATTCGCTACGCCGCGACTGCCCACACCGACCGCAATCTTTGCCCCGGGCTTAACTTTTGCCTTGATATCTTCTCGACCCATCTCATTTGTCACCGCTCCCGCAACATCGTCAATTTTATGATGCTCAAATGCCTGGCGTACCCGGGCCATTTGGGGCAAATCGAACCCCAACCCACCCGCAATATTAAACTGAAGGTCCTCGTGCACGATCTTTCCTTCCCTCTAGCTTTTCACGGCCCCAGATTATTGCCAGGACCAAAATGATTAATTACTGGGTAATGATATCACGTCGGTGGAGAAAGCCAAAATCCTTCCACAATTGAGGCCTATGCCCCGTGGAAGGAACCGACGAGCACCCAGAACTAAAATTATTTAGTTCGCTCAGCCCGTAATTGGGAACGTCGCACCTTCCCTGCATCGTCCCGGAGAGAAAAGTCCACAAACTCATAGGTTCTAGGGGTTTTATAACGGACTAAGCGAGACTCTAAAAAGGCAGCTAAGACACTCTCATCTAAGTCTTCCCGCCATTCCGGATCTTTTTGGATAATTGCATGCACCACCTGGCCCAGATCTTCATCAGGGAGTCCGATAACTACAGCCGTATCTACTCCAGAGTGCTCAGCTAAACTGGCTTCTACCTCCGCCGGGTAAATATTGGCCCCTCCGGAAATAATCAGGTCAGTTCTTCTATCGGCCAGATATAAGTAACCATCCTCATCCATCCAACCCATATCTCCCAAGCTGTCCCACCCGTTTGCCGTAACTCGCGGCTCTGCGCCCACATAGTGGTAAGAAGTGCCTGGACCATCTTGAGGCATGAGATATACCTCTCCAACTACTCCAGGAGCACACTCTTCCCCATTTTTATCCAAAATCCGAGCACGAGATCCGTTAATAAGCTTCCCCACGGAACCTTTATGCTCCAGCCACTCGTGACCCGACATCCAGGTAGCGCCCGTACCTTCCGTCCCCCCATATAGCTCGTAGACCCTTCCCGGACCGAGCCATTCGACCCATTTCTCCTTAAGCCAAATTGGCATGGGTGAAGCCACATGACCAACAATTTTTAAGCTGGATAGGTCATAGTTATTACGGACATCGTCTGGCAGACGCCATATCCTATGCATCATAGTGGGAACCATCATTACCCACGTAACAGCATGTTGTTCGATCAGCGCAAGAGCCGTCTCGGCATCAAACCTTTCCATTCCAACTACCCTATTTCCTCTGAACAGAGCGTGATGGGCAAAAGCAAAAGGAGCATTATGGTATAGTGGGCCTGGGTTCAATACGCACGATTTGGAAGGGATATCAAACACGGAATAGGTATCGCTAACGTCTAATTCGGACGGCTGCGCATCCACAATGATTTTTGGTCGTCCCGTAGAACCTCCACTGGACATAGCTTTCCAATGCTTTGCAAGTTTGGGCTGGAGAGGCGCGTCGGAATAATCGCTCTGAACTGAACCGATGTCCAGAACCTGGCAGCTAACAACCCCTTCCAAGTTGGAGCCGACTAAAAGAGCCGGTTGAAGAGTTTGCAGAATAGCATTTAATTCGCCGCTAGGCAGTCTGTAAGACACCACGTGTGGCGTGGCCCCCAACTTCCAAATAGCAAAGCATACCTCATGGAACAGGATGCTATTAGGTAATGCCACTGTAACGAAACTATTTTGTGTAACCCTATATTTTGTCAACAATCTTGCAATCTGATTGGCTCGGCTCTCCAGCTGGGCCCACGTGCGATCCCCATCGGGGTAGCTCAAACAATTTGTATCACCCCCTAGAAGACGACTGTAGTGGGCAGGAACCAAACCCAAATTTAGTGTTTGCATATCAATGGCCTATTGTTTCCAAAACAGAGCGTGATGTGCTCAGATATAATTAAACTTGTCCAATTAAGTCCAGGGCTTGTTCCAGAAGACCTATTCTCTCTGCTGAACCCACTTCGTCAAATCTTAAAGATAGCGAATTTACACCAGCTGCCCTGTATTTCTTAAACCGCTCCAGCACCATACCCGGCGTACCAAGCGCCCCAAAGTTGGTTACCATCGCGTCCGGAACGCGCGCCGCCGCCTCCGGCCTTTTGCCTTGCAACCACAACTCTTGAATAGCCTTTGCATCATCAGTAAATCCGGCTCGCTTAAAGGCATCGTTGTAGAAGTTTGTCGATGCAGAGCCCATTGCTCCCATAGTGAACGCCACACTAGAACGCTTCTCTTCGATCATTCTCTCAACGTCATCCCCTATTGAGACATGGCATGCCACACTAATTTCTAAATCCTCCAGGGAGCGCCCCGCCTCGTTCGCACCCTTCTTAAGGTGAGTGAGGTGCGCATCTGGATAGTCAGGAGAAAAAGAAGTTCCTAGCCACCCATCAGCCGCGGCCCCTGTGTATTCAAGAGATTTTGGCGCTAAAGTTGCGAGAAAAATTGGTATATGGGTTGGCGGATGATCCAAACGAATTGCTTTCCCCTCCCCGCCCGGACGAGGGAGAACATGACGTTGCCCCCTGTAATTTAATTTTTCCCCACGAAAACCCAACCTGACAATATCAACTGTTTCACGAAGGCGGGTCAGAGGAGAATCGTAAGCAATGCCGTGCAACCCTTCAACAACCTGTGGGCCGCTCACACCAAGCCCTAGAACAAATCTTCCATTACTCAGCATATTCATAGACAGCGCCGTCATGGCTATCATTGACGGAACCCTAGCGCTGATCTGCATTATCCCTGTGCCTAATCCAATCCTTTCAGTCTGACCTGCCAAATACGCTAATGATGTCACCGAATCTTGGCCCCATGCCTCAGCCGACCAAACCCGATCCACTCCCAACTTTTCAGCCTGCTTCACGAACTCTATGGCACCAGCAATATCACTGTTTGCGTACCCACCAATTGTTACAGCAGTTTTCATTCTGTTTTACCTCAATACGCGGCTAATATTTTCCTACTGGATTGTCATCATCGCTGTGCATACAGTGTGAGCCAAACCAATTGCAAGCCTCAAAAAGAATTGAAATTAAAACTTAAATCTCTACTAGACATTAATCCTAATTTTGACAGTGTACTCAGCAAGCAGAAAAGTAGGAATATAGAATGGGCAATGGATTACCGCTTTCACATATTAAAGTTTTAGATTTGACTCGGGCTCGGGCTGGCCCCACAGCCGCACGACATCTCGCAGACTGGGGCGCAGATGTTATCAAAATTGAGATGCCTGCAAGCCCAGAGGATGAAGGCTTGGGAGGAATAAGGCACGGACCGGACTTCCTTAACCTACACCGAAACAAACGGAGCATCACCCTGAACCTGAAAAAATCCAGGG
Organism: uncultured Alphaproteobacteria bacterium; assembly: GCA_902562525.1. Lineage (GTDB taxonomy): Bacteria > Pseudomonadota > Alphaproteobacteria > UBA7887 > UBA7887. Next base: position 10,768 of record CACETT010000030.1, on the reverse strand, counting down.
GACTGGAGCTATTTCTTGAAATGGCTCGTGAGGCAGACGTAATAGTGGAAAACTATCGTCCTGATGTAAAACGGCGTCTTGGCATCAACTACGAAAAGGTACGGTCAATCAACCCAAGGATCGTATATGGAAGTATCTCGGGCTTTGGGCAAGATGGGCCTTTAAGGGATCGGCCAGGACTTGATCAAATAGCCCAAGGCATGGGCGGTCTAATGTCTATAACCGGTTTGCCTGGGCAAGGCCCCGTCCGGGTGGGAGTGCCCATTGCTGATTTATCCTCCGGTAATTATCTAGCTATGGGCATTTTACTTGCCTTAATCGATCGAGATAGAAGTGGTGAAGGACAGTGGGTTCACACTTCCCTTCTTGAGGCACAAATTTCCATGTTGGATTTTCAGGCGGCTCGGTGGCTAATAGATGGTGAAGTCCCTCCACAGGCAGGCAATAATCACCCGACCGGAATTCCTATGGGGGTCTATCCAACATCGGATGGCGCCATCAACATAGCCGCGGCTGGTGAAGTTTTATGGAAGAGGTTCATAGGAGTTATAGGTACCCCCGAGTTAGCAAAAGATAACCGGTACGCAGATGGAGAAGCACGCTCGGCCAATCGCGAGGCCCTTAACAAAACTCTAGAAAGCATAACTGTACAAAAAACCAGCGCGGAATGGATAACTTCTCTAAATGAAGCTGGTGTTCCCTGTGGCCCCATATACAGCGTTAAGGAAACCTTCGCTGACGAGCAGGTCCAATATTTAGGCATTGCAAGGAATATGGTACATTCTGAATTAGGCACGGTAAAAGTTGTGGGGCAGGCCGTAAACCTCTCTCGACAGCCACAGCCCTCCACTATGCGGAGGCCGACGCCCGAAAAAGGACAGCACACAGACGAGGTCCTTCGCACCCTAGGCATAGATGAGAAGGAACTTGAATCACTACGCGACGAAGGCGTTATATAACAATGTCAGAAAAGCCTGGAGATAGTCTTTTGACCAAGTCGAAACCAATAACTTCCCCGACCGAACGGATGATAGCCTTTCACCGTGGAGGCGTGGGGTGGATGATATTCAACAACCCAGCTAAGCATAACGCCCTTTCGATTGAGATGTGGAAGGGCATGGGTGTCATCATGGCCGCCTTTCAAAAGGAGCCTTCAGTAAGGGTTGTTGTCATGAAGGGGGCCGGAGAAAAAGCCTTTATTTCCGGTGCCGACATATCTGAATTTGCGGAGCATAGATCTTCTGCCTCAGCTGAAGAGGAATACAATCGCATATCTGCAGAATCTCAATTAACTTTGAAGACATTCAATAAACCGTTAATCGCAATGATTAACGGTTATTGCATCGGCGGAGGACTTGGAGTTGCTCTAGCTGCTGATATTCGCATTTGCAGCGATAATTCGGTATTTTCAATACCAGCAGCGAGGCTTGGCCTCGGTTATGGTTTTGATGGAATGAAAACACTAAGCGACCTTGTTGGCCCATCCTCAGCTAAGGACATCATGTTTACTGCGCGAAAGTTAAAAGCAAAAGAAGCAGCCAACATGGGGCTAGTAAACATAGTTACAAAGCAAACCGAACTTGAGGACGCAGTCGAAAAATACGTCAGCAAAGTTTCAGAGAATGCCCCGCTTACTATCGCGGCGGCAAAACTAGCAGTCAACGAAACCCTCAAAGACCCTGAAAAGAGAGATCTCCACCACCTAGAACAAAAAATCCGTTCAATCTTTGATAGTGAAGATTATAAGGAGGGACGCACTGCCTTCATGGAGAAGCGCCGCCCAGTATTTCGGGGACGCTAAGTAGATAGGCGATACATAGGCTAGCTGGGTTCCAAACTGTAGGCTATTTTACATTGCATGGCCTGGCCCCTCGATTGCACTACGAAACATAAAGCCCCCTATATGACTAAAAACAAACCAGAGTCGTAATAATGAAAAACACTAATGTAGAATCAGTAGAGCCGAAGACCATAAACCTCCTGTCCCAGGTCACCACCGCAACCATTGCAACACAACTTTATAAAAAAGGTCTTAAAAAATGTTACCTTACGGGTGTTAAACCTCTGCACACCAGTACTCCAAGTTTTGTTGCTCCCGCCTACACGCTCCGCAACATTCCAATGCGAGATGATCTGGGCGATATGTCGATCCTTGCTAATCCGGAGTATCCGCAAAGATATGCTGTCGAAAAAACACCAATAGGCCACTGTCTGGTAAACGACACTGGCGGCAACCTGATTGCAGGCACAATGGGCGATATTTTAATCGAGCGCTTGCGCGTGCGTGGAGTGACAGCAGCAATAACTGATGGCGCTGTTCGTGATTCGGGAGATATTGAAACTATAGATTTCCCTGTGTACTGCGGATCTCGCGCAGCCCCAGCAAGTGTGGCCGAACTATATGCGGTTGAAGTGCAGGTCCCCGTCGGCTGCGGTGGAGTTGCTATTTTCCCGGGCGACATTATTGCAGGAGACAAGGACGGGGTCATCGTTATTCCCAGAAATCTTGCCGAAGAGATTGCTGAAGATGCACCAGAACAAGAACGCTATGAACGCTATGTTCTCTCTCGGGTCCAGGCTGGCGATTCTATCACTGGATTGTATCCTTCTACCGAAGAGTCGAGGAAGAGATACCAAGACTGGGAAGGCTAATACTAAAACAGCCGCTTGATTTCAAATTACTTTTCTTCATCTGGCAATATAGATTCGATCATATTTCCGATTACGATCATCTCGGGAATAGGCTTTTGCAAATACGAGTTGATTTCTTCCGCCCAATAGTCACGTATATCGATGCTAGGAACCTTCTCCGTGATAATATCAGTCGTTTGCAACTTAAGAACTGATACCTTGGAAACTGCACGCTCCTTCAAGCAAGAAGAAACTTTTCTAACCTCCCCATTAGCAATCGACTGAAGAATATGTGGAGCAACTAGAGCCAGAAATCCTGGCCAATGAGCCAGGTGTCGAAATAGGCTAGGCATCATCAAACTTCCAGGTAGCGAAACATACTTTGCTAAAACACGCACCACAGCCGCCGTATCCTGCCCCATTTGACCTAGATCAAGTATAGGGGGCAACTCCTTTACATGGACCCTCCGAGCCTTCAGAGGTTGCATTCGCGGGCCTTGTAGGACTTTTCCTTTTTTTTGATGAGCGAGGAAAGCATTCAGAAGAAGTAAATTCAGACTATTTCCACGATTATATTGGGAAAGGACCGAGGCCAATTTGATTTCCTCTACTTCATCAATGCCTAATAATGGTAAACTAGCACGCTGAACAGACTTTACTGCCGGCCAAGCCACCCCATCGGAGAGCTGGGCCAACTCATCTTCGATATCAAGCGAATTTATGGCGCCGTTGATCCAAGCCCAAACCCACTCGAGTACTCCTTCCTCGGTAGCCATCCGCCTATAGATAAGGTTTACCATACTAGGACCCATGGTATCCCTTATTTCTGAATATAAACCCGCAACTGTACCCCTGGCCCCCTGCTCAGAAAGCTCGCCTCCTTGGTGACCAAATTCTCTCCTATGCTTCACCTCTTTGGTCCCATCCATAAAAAATTTCTCGCTAAAATCGCCCCACATTATAATGGGCCAATCGCTTAACACCATAACCTCGACCCTCAGGAAAATTTCCTCCAACCGGTCTACGGAGGCATTGATAGCCTAATTAATTATATATAGCGCAGCGCAGTGTTAACTCCGAAATATCAACTCTTGCTGCCGGTTTAAACCACCACTAGTGTTATTTAAAATTTTTGGAGAGCCGCATGCGCGACATTCAACTTCCGGGACGATCCCCGGCCCATTCTCGGCGAGCAATGGCTGCTACGTCACATCCATTAGCAACTCTAGCCGCCCTTGATATGCTGCGCAATGGGGGTAACGCAGTGGATGCTGCTATTACGGCGGCTGCCCTTCTTGGGGTCGTAGAACCCCATTCAACTAGCATTGGCGGTGATTGTTTCGCGCTCTACGCTCCACAAAACGGTAAGGTTGTGGCAATTAACGGCTCGGGGAAAGCTCCTGAATCCGCAACAGTTGATTGGTTTCAGGGCCGAGGAATTACCTCCATTGACTATCAAAGCCCTCACTCTGTAGTTGTCCCCGGATGCGTGGCAGCCTGGCAACAATTATCTGACGACTACGGCAATAAATCACTAGGAGAGTGCTTACAACCAGCTATTGCTTCGGCACGCGATGGTTACGTTGTCCATTCGGTCATTGCAGATGAATGGGCACGAAACTTTGATAAATTATCGGCAGATAACAACAGCCGCCAAATTTTTCTTCCATCTGGCGCAGCACCTTCTGCCGGTAATGTGCATGCTCAACCCGCCCTTGCTCGGACACTCCAGATGATAGGAGAAAAGGGAGCTGATGGATTTTATCGTGGCAAGATAGCCGAACAAATGGTGGAATTTTTATCTGGCAAAGGTGGATTACATAGCATCCAGGACTTTTCCGAAACAAAGCCTGACTATGTAACTCCTATCAGCACAAATTACCGTGGCTATGAAGTTATGGAATGTCCTCCAAATGGCCAAGGCATTATTGCCCTTGAAATACTTAATATCTTAAGTGGCTATGACTTGAAAAAGTTGGAGCCACTTGGAATTGACCGATTGCATCTTGAATCAGAGGCTACCCGACTGGCATTTAGAGACAGGGCTGCTTTTTTAGCTGATCCAGCGCAAACCCACGTGCCTGTGGAAAAATTATTGTCCATGGATTATGCCGACAAACTTAGGGCCAACATAAGCATAGAAAAAGCGATACCCAAGCTGCCTGCTCCGGGTGAGGCCCCCCACGCGGACACTGTCTACCTCACCGTAGTGGACGAAGAACGAAATGCAATTTCGTTTATAAACTCAATCTTTAATTCCTTTGGAAGTGGACTTGTAGATGGGGAAACCGGTGTTCTATTTAACAACCGCGGAGCAAGTTTTGTAATAGACCCAGCTCATCCGAATAAGATTTCTCCAAGAAAGAGGCCAATGCATACCATCATACCGGGCTTGCTCCGAAAAGACGGAAGAACCGTAATGCCATTTGGTGTAATGGGGGGACATTATCAACCAGTTGGCCACGCCCATTTTTTAACTAATTTTTTAGACTTTGACCTAGACGTACAGGAAGCACTCGATGCGCCAAGGGTTTTTGCATTCAATAATGAGTTGAGCGTTGAGCGTGGTATAAAGAACGACGTAGCGGAGGGATTAAGGGCGCTTGGCCATAATGTGCGGACGGCAGAAACCCCAATCGGAGGCGGCCAGGCAATCTGGATAGATTGGGAAAGCGGTGTATTGAGCGGCGGCTCCGATCCTCGAAAAGACGGATGCGCGCTGGGTTACTAGAGTGCAGGAAACTGGTAACTTCCTGCCAACGAGGCCCTTTGGCACGCCAAAGAATAAACAACATCACACGTTGGTGTCTTAACCCCAGTCAATTCGCCGAGCTCACACACAACACCAAGCAATGCATCGAGTTCTATTGCCTTCCCTGCCTCTAAATCCTGCAAACTAGAAGTCTTGTGGTCACCAACCTCTGTAGCGCCATTGATCCTTCTGTCTGCGTCGACAGGAAAAGTAACTCCAAGCCGTTCACCAATCTCCTTGGCTTCACACATCATAGATTTAATCACTTCGCGCAACCTCGCGTTTCCCCCTATCTGGCCAAGGGTAGCCCCTGTTAAAACACTGACCGGATTGAAAGACAAATTGCCCCAAAATTTTACCCATATATCATCCCGTATTCTTTTCCTTACTGGCGCCCTCAAGCCTGCATCTGTAAATACCTTGCTTAGGGCCAAAACCCGATCCGACCGAGAACCATCTGGTTCCCCAATTGGAAAACGGTTGATTGAAATATGGCGAATAACACCTGGCTCAACAATTTCCGCCGCTGGGTATACCACGCAGCCAATAACACGTTCTGGCCCTATTGACTTCCACTGTTCCCCACCAGGGTCAACGGACTGCATTTGATGGCCATCAAACACACCGCCCAGTTTATAAAAATACCACCACGGCATACCATTGACAGCGGGAACAACAACCGTATCTGGTCCAAGCAGTGGCTCCAAGGCATCAGCAATTACTGGCCCAGAATGGGCCTTTACAGCTACAATAACATAGTCCTGGACTGGAAAGTCTCGGGCATCGTTACTACAGGCCAAAGGGGTTGTAACTTCTTCCCCGTCAGCAATCAGGGTGAGACCTTTTTTCTGTATTGCCTCCAGATGAGCACCACGAGCTACAACACTAATTTCATTATCCGTCGCTGCCAAACGCACCGCTAAATAGCCGCCTATGGCCCCAGCACCATAAATGCAGATCCTCACGGACTAATGCCCAACTTCTCCGCCAAACCTATCCGTTGCAATTTGCCAGTCTGTCCTTTTGGGATTTCCTCTAAAAAAACCAATTTACTAGGTACTTTGAACGATGCCAATCGCTCCCCAACAAAAGTCCGCAACTCTCTCTCTGTTACCTCTGCGCCTTCTTTCAAAACGACAGCGGCAGCCACCTCTTCCCCCAACTTCTCATGGGGGCAAGCAAAAGTAACCACTTGGGACACAGCTGGGTGATCCATCATTACATCGTCGACCTCACGAGGGCTGATTTTTTCCCCCCCTCGATTAATAATCTCCTTGAGTCGGCCAGTGATAGTCAGATAACCATCCTCATCCAAAAACCCCTGATCCCCAGTACGGAACCAACCCTTCTTAAATGCATCACTATTGGCCTGCGGATTACTATCATAGCCTTTAGTAACATTGGCTCCCTTAATAACTATTTCTCCTATACCTCCGTCAGGGCCCAGGAGATCTCCGCTCTCGCCAATTATCTCAACTTCAGGACCAGCAGCCAGACCCACAGAGCCTGGTTTTCGTTGGGCAGGAGGCAACGGGTTGCTCGCCATTTGATGCGCCGCCTCGGTCATCCCGTAGGATTCTATTACAGGAACCCCAAAAGTTTCTTCCAGTTCGTGCATGACCTGTGGAGGCAGCGAGGACGAAGAGGACCGTATGAAGCGAAGGCGACTATCCTCGATGATCTGTTTATTTCTGGGGGCCCGCCCTAACACTGCCTGATGCATAGTGGGAACAGCCGTGTACCAACTAGGCTTCAAGGTAGAAACTAGACTAAAAAAATTCAACGCATTAAAACCACTGGTGCAGGCAACTGACCCACCGGCCGCCAACGATGACAATACAGCTGCAATCAATCCGTGAATGTGAAAAAGGGGCATGACGTTTAGACACAAGTCGTCATTTTTAAGTTGAAGAGTGGCCGCGATATTTTCAGCAGAAACGCACAAATTAGCCTGAGTCAACGGCACTATTTTGGGCCTGGAGGTGGTCCCAGAAGTATGCAATATCAGCGCTACATCATCTGCCTCAGAAAACCCTTCAGTTACATCACCGGAGATACCCTCACCGTCCAACTGAAACAAACCAGGGCTATGGCTAACTGGACATACCTCCAGGATTGGAATGGACAGATCTTGCGCCGCGCGGCGGGCCTCACCATCCTCCCCTTGCATCAGAACGACAGCCCGCGCCCCAAGATCCTTCAAATAGAACTCAAATTCATCATATCGATACGCAGGATTTAGGGGAGCGATAGTTGCTCCAGACGCAATGGTAACAAAGGCAGAGGCCATGACAGGGCCGTTAGGCAAAACAACTGCCACACGATCATGTCGTCCCAAACCAAGTTCATTTAGTCTGGTTATACACGACTCGATATGCCTCAAAAGCGACCCATAGGTTAGAACCTTATCTTCCGCACTTATAATTGCTGGGCTGGTCTCTTGCCCACTGGCCACTAATTTTATAATCGTATCGTGCACTCGCCCTACAGCCTTTCCTGCCCGTCTCAGCCGCACAAATCGTTAGCCTAGTAGTATAGCCATTTAATAAATTAAGTCTCTTAAATGTTAACGACACATCATCCCCTCATGGTATGGCCCCAATTTAAGCGAACAAATCCCATACAATACTCCCTCTGGCAGATGCCTTTTGCCTATAGCGCAGAACGTGTTAGTGTCACATTAAGGACTACCGTATTAAAAAGCGACCGAGCACAAGGGGAAGATGACATGAGTCCAAGCAGCATTTCTTCAGCGGACGTGCAATTGGGAACAAATCCAAATGACCTAGAACCGCACTGGATGCCCTTTACTAGCAATCGGCAGTTTAAATCTGCTCCACGGTTGTTAGTCAAAGCGAAAGACATGCATTACACAAATGCAGATGGAAAACAGATACTTGATGGTACCTCCGGGCTCTGGTGTGTAAACGCTGGGCACTCTCGACAACCAATCATCGAGGCCGTCCAGAAACAGGTTGCAACTCTTGATTATGCTCCTGGCTTCCAGATGGGACACCCCCTATCCTTTGCGCTAGCCGCCCGATTAGCTGCTATGCTTCCCGAAACACTTGACCATGTTTTTTTTACAAATTCTGGTTCTGAAGCGGCAGATACTGCTCTAAAAATTGCTCTCGCCTATCACCACTCGAATGGGCAGAGCACCAAAAAGATACTTATCGGACGTTCCCGCGGATACCACGGTGTCGGCTTTGGCGGTTTGTCCGTAGGCGGCATGGCCCCAAACAAAAAACAGTTTGGCAACCTTCTTGGCAACGTTGACCACTTACCCCACACTCACTCTCTTGAGCACAATGCATTCAGCAGGGGCCAGCCGGGGTGGGGAGCAGTTCGAGCAAATGAGTTAGAAGAGTTAGTAGCCCTCCACGGAGCCGACAATATCGCTGCCGTTATTGTCGAACCCATGGCCGGTTCGACCGGGGTGCTCATACCCCCAGTCGGCTACCTCGAACGCCTTAGGGATATCTGCCGCAAAAATAACATCTTGTTGATCTTTGATGAAGTTATTACCGGCTTCGGCCGACTCGGGGCAAGTTTTGCCTGTGAACGTTTTGATGTGACACCAGATATACTTACCTGCGCCAAAGGTTTAACCAATGCAACTATACCCATGGGAGGAGTCGTAGTCAGTAACGAGATTTATGACACCGTCATCCAAAATGCGGCACAGGAAATAGAGCTGTTTCATGGATACACATACTCTGGGCATCCTGTAGCATGTGCGGCCGCTCTTGCCACTCTGGATCTTTATAAGGAAGAGGGATTGTTTCAGAGGGCCGCGGACTTAGAGAGCTACTGGGAAGAGGCTGTGCATAGCCTAAAAGATTGCCGGCACGTTATCGATATTCGAAATATGGGATTGGTAGCCGGGATCGAGCTTGAGCCACGCGAGGGCTCGCCGACCGCTCGGGCTTTTGAAACCTTTCTTAAGTGTTATGAAGATGGTGTCTTGGTCCGAACTACGGGCGACACAATAGCCCTATCGCCTCCATTGATAATTGAACAAAATCAAATAGATCAACTGATCTCTACGATTAAAGAACATCTACAAACCGCCGAGTAAACTCTCAATTACCCACCCTTAGAGGATAAAATGGCAAGCGTCAAAATGATCGAGGATGGAGCAGCAACAGCTGAAGTTCAGGCCGTATACGAAGACATTAAGAAGACCCGTGAAATCGCTTATGTGCCAAATATATGGAAAACACTGGCAACCCATCCTCCCACACTTAAACGAATTTGGCTGGGAATTAAGACTGTGATGGCCCCTGGTCGACTTGATCCATTGACTAAGGAAATGATTGCGGTAGCGGTAAGTGCAACAAACAATTGTGACTACTGCATCCGCTCGCATACGGCGACTGCCCGTAAACTTGGGATGGATAATGAAATGCTAGGTGAGTTAATGGCTGTTGTTGGAATGTTTAACCAAACAAATCGTTTGGCTAACGGCTATCAGATAGAAGTGGACGAACAATACCTGAAAACGGAGTAAGCAAAGGGTCCTGAGACTCAAGATTTGTTTTTACCTAGCTAGCACTTCAACCTTGGAGAATGCATCGGCCAAGCAGTCTCCAGAAAGGTCTAATGCCTCTTTTCCCTTATCGAGCCAGCCTCCCATACTCATAAAACCGTGTATCATCCCCTCATAGCAAAGGTATTTTACCTCAACATCGGCCGCCGTTAGTTTTTCGCTATACCGAAGTCCTTCGTCCCGCAATGGATCAAATCCGGCCGTGATTATTAACGCAGGTGGCAAACCGAAAACTTCTTTTGTAAATAACGGAGAGGCGTCTGGATTTGTCCGCTCCCCATCGTTATTCAAGTAATGATCTATAAACCAGTCCATCAGGACGCCCGTAAGCCTGTAACCCTCCGAAAGCTCAGTCTGTGATGCCTCCGCCCGAGTGAGATCTGTAGCCGGGTATATCAGCAACTGATAACAAAGCTCTATCTGAGGGTTATTAATACATTTCTGAGCCACAACCGCGGCCAAATTACCCCCAGCACTGTCGCCACCCACCGCGATCCGTGTTGGGTCAACATTGATTAGGCATCCTGGCGTAGCAGCCCACTCCGTCGCTGCCAGACAATCCTCCACAGCAGCAGGGAATTTGTTTTCGGGACCCATCCGGTAATCAACTGAAACAACCACGCATTGGGCCCGGACACTCAACCAACGACACACAGGGTCATGAGTCTCTAGATCCCCTATAACCCAGCCTCCGCCATGGAAATAAACCAGCACAGGGAAAGGCCCCACATCATCAGAGGGCCAATAGGCTCGAACCACTATATTTCCATTAGGGCCAGGAACATCATGCTCGGATACCCGCCCTACATCCCTCTTTTCGACTGCAACAGCCT
>CACETT010000029.1 GCA_902562525.1 uncultured Alphaproteobacteria bacterium | reverse complement strand
CCCAACATATTTAGTGAGGCCACTGTCTTTTGCTTTTTGCAGAGCTTTAATGACGCCATCCTCTCCAAGCAGATGATCGACTCCTAGGTGCTTAATATCATCCTCCTTACCTAGAGGATTATGTAGTTGAATAAGATCTACTGAAGAAGTTTCTAATCGGGTTAGACTAGCGGTGATACTTTTCTCGACTTGCCCGGCGAGGTCTTCCCTGATCAGGGGATCTATCTGAACCTTGGTTGCCAGATAGGGTCTAGGCGTAAGTTGGGGAAGGAGCTTGCCCACAGCCTTTTCAGACTCTCCGTTGCCATAGGACGGCGCGGTGTCAATTAGATTTATGCCGCAGTCCATGGCGTATTGGACTGCTCGGAGTTTTTCTTTTTCATCCGGTTGGAGGAGTATTCCACCCACGTATCCGCCTCCAAGAACAAGTTCAGAGACTTCAATTCCTGTTTTTCCCAATTTTCTTGTTTTCATTTTCGATTCTTTCTTGTTGCGGTGCCCCTATAAGTAGATTGGGGTCAGGATTATGGCAACCAGAGGTCGGGCCCATCATTTCGTGGGTCATTAACCCTATTCCCCACTTTGCTTGTGGTAAAGACAGGATCATTCTTCTCGGATAGGCCATTCTCCTTATTGGCCAGCCACGTAGAGTAGTGTTGGGGGTTAATTATTACAGGCATTCGATGATGAAGAGATTTCAGTTGGGAGCAGGCGGGGGTTGTTAAGATAGTGAAGGAATATATCGCGTTGCTTTGGTCTTGCCAGATATCCCACAGACCAGCAAATGCAAAGGTGGGTTCACTTTTTATAGTGATTCTGTGGGCAGTTTTACCCGAACGGTCAGTAACCCATTCATAATATCCGTCTGCTGGTACTAGGCAATGTCGATTTCGGAAGGAGTATTTAAAGGAAGCTTTTCTATCAATTGTTTCACTCCGCGCATTAAACAAACTGAATTTGTGGTCTAAGCCCTTGGACCAATGTGGTACAAGTCCCCACCTCATGCTTCGGAGTTTCCTGGTCTTATCTTTATTTTGAGTAATGATGGGGCAATTTTGCGAGGGTGAAATATTGTAACGTGGTTTCAGTGTGTAGGCTGTTTGGAGCTCAAAATGCCCCGTCAAATCTTCCTTGTTTGAGGCTAGGCTATATCTTCCACACATACGGAACAGGTCTCCAATTATATTAATTTATTAACATATAGATATAAAATTCTATAAAACATTGTAAAAAGTATTTTTAAATTCTACAGAGATCTATGCTAGCAAATTCCAGTTGGGTAAAACGGGGAGGTTACATTGAGAGCTTACCAGATAACGAGTAACAAGGGCATCGACTCGCTTCAACTTTCGGATATTAAATGTGGCGATCCAGGTCCAGGTGAAGTCAAGGTGAGATTGCGAGCATCCTCGATTAACTACCGAGATCTCGTAACTGTAGAGGATCCGGACGCACGGGGTTTGGCTCTTCCATTTATTCCAAATTCTGATGGCGCCGGAGAGATTATGTCCGTGGGAAGAGGCGTTGAAGATTTTTTCGTTGGTGATCGCGTCATGACTTGTTTTTTTCAGGATTGGCTGAATGGAGAAATCACCTCTTCGGTTATGAATAGTGCGCTGGGAGGTGCCTTAGAAGGAGTGCTTAGGGAGACTGGAATATTTAAGAAGGACGGTCTCATTAAAAGTCCTGGATCCCTATCGGATATAGAGGCAGCTACTCTGCCATGTGCTGGTTTAACAGCTTGGCACGCTTTGGTTGAAAAGGGTCGTGTTATTGCCGGGGATACGGTGCTGTTGCTCGGGACCGGTGGAGTTTCACTATTTGCTCTTCAGTTTGCCGTAATGCATGGTGCACTTCCTATTATTACTTCCAGCAGCGATGAAAAGTTAGAAAGAGCTAAGGCCTTAGGTGCGTGGAAGACCATTAACTATGTGGATAATCCAGACTGGAGCAATGAGGTCTTGACCTTAACGGGTGGGGCAGGAGTAGATCATGTGGTAGAAGTGGGAGGTGCTGGAACCTTAGCCAAATCCATCGAATCGACAAAAATTGGAGGTAATATATATTTAATTGGCATCTTGGCGAATGGCGAAGTCAATCCCACTGCCTTAATGAGGAAATCTCTTAATTTACATGGAATATACGTAGGAAGCCGAGCTATGTTTGAGCGGATGAACAAAGCCATAGACGCGAACAATCTTCGTCCAGTGATCCACCAAACCTTTGCTTTTGAAGAGGCCAAAGAAGCCTATCGTACAATGCGTTTGAAGCAACATGCTGGGAAACTCGTGATTGATATGGGAGCCCAGATATAGTCACAAAAGATTACACAATTTCCCCAGGAGTTTATTGGATGTTTGGGGCTGTTTTGTCATTTGTAGGGATGGCGATAGCCGCACGTGAACTTTCCGTAGAATTGACTGCTTTACAAATTTTATTTTGGAGAAGTTTTGTTGGAGCATTGTTAATGCCCCTTCTCTTGTCATATTACGGCTGGGCACAGGTGAAGTCTTCTCGCTATAAAATGCAAGTTTCTAGAGGTGCTTTGCACTGTTTGGCTCAATATGGCTGGCTCTTTGGGATAACGATGATTCCTTTAGCAGAGGTGTTCGCTTTGGAGTTTACTACCCCAATATGGACACTTCTTTTAGCGTCATTTTTTCTAAATGAAAAATTTTCTCTCCAGCGACTAGCAAGTGTAGGCTTCGGGTTTGTCGGTGTGTTGTTAATCTTGCGCCCAGGGGTCGATGTCATAGACACGGCTTCTATAGTTGTCTTGGGCAGTGCCGGACTTTACGCAATTACGTATGTTATGGTTAAAAGCTTGGCCCGAACGGATACGCCTTTGTGTATCATGTTTTACATGACATACGTGCAATTGGTATTATCGTTCTTTGCCATATTAACGAATTGGGGTACTCCTAACTTTGGTCTATGGATATGGGTCATCCTTGTCGGGGCTTTTGGATTGAGTGCACATTTTTGTATGGCAGAGGCATTAAGTCGAAGTGAGGCCTCTGTAGTAATTCCAATAGATTTCTTGCGATTGCCCATAATTATGGTGTTAGGTTATCTGCTGTATTCTGAAAATCTGGACCCTTGGCTACTAGCAGGAGTGTCACTCATTGTTTTTGGAAATTATTGGAACATCCGGTGCGTTCCGGCAAATGGTGCGACCTCCCCTTTAAAGGAAGATAGGGATAGAAAGTAAGCGCAATACAAAAAATAAGGCCCGACATAATGGCCGGGCCTCATATTCAGTTATGCCGTTTACTTAATCTAAATAACCAAGATCACCCCATATTTTCCAATTCTCGCGGAATTTCTGTAAAGAATCCCAGACACGTTTAAAGTCCTCGTTAGCGGCGGCCTCTTCCGTTACTACTTCTGCCCATGCCGTTTCAAGAGCCTGTATTATCTCAGGAGACCATCTATGAAGGGTAACCCCTTTTGCTTCCAACTCTTTCAATGCAGGATATTGGACGGCTTCACCTTGGGCCAACCCTCGGAGCATACTTTCTTTGCATACAGCATTAATTAATTCTTGCTGCTGAACGTTCAGACTGTTCCAATTATCTAGGTTAATCATCAACTCACCTATGCTAATTGGCTGGTGCCATCCGGGGAAATAATATTCTTTGGCGACTTGATAAAAACCAAGTTCTAAATCGATAGCTGGCATTGAAAATTCAGTGGCATCGATAGTGCCAAGTTCCAGCGCTGGAAAAATATCCCCGCCGGCTATTAGTTGTGTTGATACCCCAAGTTTTTCCAGAACTTTGGCACCTAATCCAAAAAATCTCATTTTTAGACCTTTTAGATCCTCTACAGTTTTGATTTCTTTCTTAAACCATCCTGAACCCTCAGGGGAGATCAGATTGCAGGGTTGAGAATGAATATTATGTCTGGCATAAATCTCCTGCATTAATTCCAGGCCGCCTCCATGGTACATCCAGGCAACACCTTCGCCAGCATTTGGCCCAAATGGAACGGCTGTAAAAAACTGCAGGGCAGGCACTTTTCCAGCCCAGTATCCGCTGACTGTCCAGCCCGCATTTACTGCTCCTGTGGAAACGGCGTCGAATATCTCTAAGGGCGGGACTAGAGCGTTGGGTTCGAAGAATCTTAGCTCCATGGTTCCGCCTGACAGAACTCGAAGTCTTTCTTCTATCATTTTCCCTTGAGTGCCCAATTGCACTAATTCACCGGGAAAGCTGCTTGCCATCTTCCATCGGATGGGCCCAGCAGTCGGTTCCGTTGCCGTCATTGCAACCTCTTTGCCGGCGCTATCCTCTTCAGGATTTAGGATAAAACTCCCAATTATTAGGCCTGCAATGAGGCCAACCGCCCCAACTATAACAGTGGATCCTTTCATTTATACCTCTCTCCCGGAGTAGCAGCACCACTCATCAGTCTGTTGTTTGAAAATATGTAATATAAAAGTTCTTGTGTGCCGGCTTTAGCCTTGGCCGCTGCCCAACTCACATCGTTTAGCGCGCTTCTGGGTCTTAGAGCAAGCATCTAAAGGGTAATCTCGTATTAAATTATCTGAAGTAGCAAGTTATCTAGAATAGTCTCAACCTCTTTGTCTAGTTTTCCATCGATTTTATTTGTCCGGAAGTGCCGCTGGAATGCTTTGGCCACAGCCACGGTTTCGTGATCATGTTCGCCCGTGATTCTTATTTTATAGCCGAAATTATCTAGTTTTTCTTGAATTCTGCGGATATCAGATGCAACCAGTTGGGTTGTGTCGGGCCCTATTTCTTTATCAGACAAGATAAATTTGTTGGGCCACACTCCAATTCTCTCCCTAGATAGGCGTTGCCAATCGAAAAGTTCTCCAGGATCCATTTTTCTGTGTGGCGCTATGTCTGAATGACCAAGCACCAAATGGGAGGGAATAGAATTTCGTGTTATGACATCTCTGCACAGACTAATTAAGGTTTTCATCTGTTGTTCGGGAAATTTTCTGTATCCCCAATCGTGGCCAGGATTGCAAAGTTCGATCCCTATAGAGCAACTATTAATATCGTCGTTGCCGGCCCAATTACTCTTTCCCGCATGCCAGGCTCGATAAGTTTCATGTACGAGTTGGAGGCATGTCCCATTTTCCTCAACAACGTAATGGGCACTGACAAAAGACCTTACGTCGCATAGCCGATTTATAGCTTCTGAATTACTTTCCATCCCTGTGTAGTGGAGAACAAGCATCGTAGGTGCTTGGCCCTTCGCCCTATCGTCAAAGTTGGGAGATGGTCTATGTACAATTTTTGGTGGGCTCATTGGTAATTAAAACCAAGTTATAGTTGTGGTAAATTTTTCTCTGGCCTAAGGATAGTTTGCTTTACAACAATAAGTAATAGGCAAGCTAGGCCTATTCCATCATTGAGTAGTCCAGGACTAAGAAGTCCCAGAGCGCCCACAAACAGGATAACTCTAGACCAAAAATAGAGATTTCGTAGCAGGTAACCGTGTAACGAGGCAGCTAGGCAGATGACCCCAAGTAATGCGGTGCTAACCGACCAAAAAATATCATGCCAGGTGCCAATTAATAAAAGAGAGGGGGCAAAGACAAACATGAATGGTATAATGTAGCCAGTCGCTGCCAACTTTACTGCTGCCAATCCGGATTCCCATAGTCCCGCCCCAGAAAGGCCATTAGCAGCGTATAGGGAGATTGCGACGGGCGGAGTAATCACAGAAAGTATGGCGAAGTAAAAAACAAATAAATGGGCTGATTCTCTAGGTATCCCAAGATTAACCAAGGCTGGTGCCAGTAAAGCAGCTTGGACGATGTATGCAGGGGTCGTTGGCAAGCCCATTCCCAATAAGATGCCAGCAACAGCTGTCAGAATTAGTGCGAAGATAAGGTAATTTTCAGTGAATCCGCTGGCAACTAATTGGGTAAACTCAATTCCGATACCAGTTTGTGATATTACGCCTATAACAATTCCTGCACTAGCACACGCACTGCTGACAATAAGCGTATTGCGGATACCTATGACCATTGCGTCCGTAAAAGTTTTCCAAGAAATTTCCCGTCTTGTAGTTTTACCAAGTAGTGCGACTGGAAGTACTGAAAGTAATCCACATAAAGCGGCATAGGGCGGGCTGAATCCAGCAATCAAGACACCAATAATTATTAGTAAAGGTATAAACTGATGCCCGCGTGTTTTAAGAACTTTGCTTAGTCTTGGAAGATCTGGCTTGGGGAGTCCCCGTAGACCCGTGCGTTTCGCTTCAAAATGAACGGCTAGAAATACCGCAACGAAATATAGCAGGGCTGGTACAATAGCCATGGAGATGACCGTGATGTAGCTTACAGCCATCATCTCAGCCATTACGAACGCAGCAGCTCCCATTATTGGTGGAAGTATTTGCCCTCCAGTTGAGGCTACAGCCTCTACTGCCCCCGAAAAAGCAGGCCGATACCCAATTTTTTTCATTAACGGTATAGTGAATGTCCCAGTTGTCATTACATTAGCTGTCGAACTTCCGGATACAGTGCCAAACATTGCACTTGTAACACACGCTACTTTTGCTGGGCCTCCGGCGGATGAGCCCGCTAAAGCTAGGGAAAAGTCCCGGAAAAGTTTGCCTGTTCCTGAGCGTTCTACCAGTGCTCCGAACAATATAAATAAGACCATATAAGTTGCCGAGACATTTAAAGGAATTCCAAAAATTCCTTCTGTAGTTAGGTACATCTGATCTATCAATTGCCCAAAGTCGATTTGATCGACGATTAATGCATACGCTACAAAGATAGTTGCTGTTAGCGGAAGGGCCAATCCAATGACTCTTCTAGTCGCCTCTAAGGTAAGGAGAATTAGCCCCGTTCCTAGTGTTAAATCCAGAGCTGATAGGTCATCGACGTACGCAAAGCGATTTAATATATAGTCATGGTTAATAAAAATGTGCGCGATGCATGTAATAGAGCACAATACAAATATAGCATCCAACACCCTTCCGGAGAGAGTGTTGAATTGGCTTTTTCTAAAAGGGTGTATTAAAAAAATTAAAATTAGAGAAAATAAGAGATGAGTGCCCCGGAAGAAAAACACTGAGGGCACTCCGAAAAACACTACATATAAATGGTAGGCGGCCATCGATAACGCAATAGCTGTTACTGCTCCGTTGATTAAATGACTCGTCTTCATGTGCAATACTTTTTAGGGAGTGGTATCAGTGGGAGTAGGTGATTCCATTTTCCATATAAAATAACTTTGCCCCAGGATGAAAAGGTACTCCAATATATTTTGACATCATATTAATATCATATCCTTCTAGCATAGCTGTGACGGCGCTAAGTTCATCGCCTCGGCGGGCGAGAGCCTCAACTATTTTGTAAGCAGTCATTTCAGAGATCTCAGAACAATTTGCAATTAGGTGCATTTGGAAGCGCGCAGTGGGTATTGCTTTACTTTGTCCAGGATATGTATTGGCGGGGATAACAGCTCGGCTCCAGCCCGGGTTTTCACGTTCCAGAAGTTCAAATTTTTCATCACTAATCGGCAGGAGAGTAATTTCACGCGACGATGTTAGGTCAATAATACCGGCAGCTGGTACGGATGTTATGAGGATGGCGGCATCAATTTGGCCATCCTTCATCATATTGACCTGATCGGTGATAGATACAAAATTAATTTTTCTGAGGTTTTCATATAAAATGCCATAAAGTCCAAGAATGCTTCGGGCCGCTACTTCGGTGGTGTTTCCTCTCGGAAGAGTGCCAACCGATGTTCCTTGCAAGTCTGCAATGCTGGATATCTCTGGGTCCGTTACTGGAATTTGAGCGTATTGGTAGTAAAATGCGGCAAGATTGCACAGATTCTCGATCGGTTCGTTGAAAGGAGGGCGGCCGCTAAGAGCGTCCACGGTAGATATAACGTTTCCCCACGCAAGCTCTGCTTTATTCTTTGAAATTCCTTTAATATTTATGAGGCCAGCTCCAGGGCGTACGGTAATCTCCAAGTCAGGAATTTCTTGCTCAAGAAGCTGCTTCACGGCTCCTCCCAGTGGATACCAGGTCCCTCCAGCAGGGCCCGTCATAAAGGTTAGACGTTCAGATTTGACTTCACCGCCGCCTAAGAAAAATATCGTGAGCCACAAAAAAATTGTAACAAATCTATGATTCATATCCTAAAACCTAAAAAAGTTCACATACCCTAAAATATTTACTGATTAAAATCTGTATTTTCTTCAAATGCAGCCGAAGAAAGAATTTTTAGTAAGTTATCTCGTTCAGCGTTACCGCCTGATAAAATAACAGCAATTTTTTTATTTAGCATCCTATGCCGTTCTTTGACGAGGGCAGCATAGGCAGCTGCTCCGGCTGGTTCTGCTATGTTATGGGTATCTCGAAGTAGAAGGGCTTGAGCCTCCAATATTTGGGTGTCGTTGACAGTGACTATCCGTTCCACATGGCGGTTAATAAAAGCAACTGCCTCTGAGTCTGGAACACGGGTTGCAAGGCCCGCAGCGAAAGTCTTGACCCTATTTGTGGAAATTGGTCTCTTGGCCTCAAAGGATAATGCGTAGGAGGGGGCTCCTTCTGCTTGAACTCCGACGATTCTGGTGGTGACCCCTAGAGCCTCCCGGGCAGCGATTACTCCGCATATTCCGGATCCAAGTCCAATTGGAACATAAATTGTGTGTAGATCATTTATGGAACGAAATAGTTCTAAGCCGTAAGATGCCACTCCTAGTACGAGTTTTGAGTGGAAGGATGGGACCATGTGGAATGATAATTCCTCTGACAATTCTTCAGCATGTTGAAATGCTTCTTGAAAGTCTTCTCCGTGCACTATCAGTCTGGCACCTTGGGCAGTCATAGCACGGTTCTTTCCTGAGCTATTATTACGGGGCACCACAATTACGCTGATTAAACCCGCATTGGCTGCAGCAACTGCAATAGACTGCCCATGATTCCCTGTGGTGGCAGCAATTACTCCTGTGCAGGACGGGTTTTCAGTTTTGAGGGACTCCATGTATATTACACCTCCTCGGACTTTGAAGGCACCTGTTGGCGTATGATTTTCATGTTTAATCCAAACTTCACAACCGGTGTGGTCCGCGAGGAGTGGCCAGGCATGTTGCGGGGTGGGTTGTACAACTTTATGTACTAAGGAAGCCGCTTCCTCTAAATCCTGGGTCGAGAAATGCATAGGAGCCCCTTCGGTTAAAAATTATTGGTATTTATTATGGTTTAAAGCATTGAGTAAAAATAATCAAAAGGTGGAGATGACTATGTTTAAAGGATTTTCTGGACAAAAACTTACCGTTTCAGATACTGAGATTAATCTCGTTACTGGTGGAAATGGTCCGCCACTCCTTCTTTTGCATGGGTACCCTCAGAACCATGTAATGTGGCATAAAGTAGCGCCAAGTTTAGCAAAGAATTTTACCTTAGTTATCCCAGATTTGCGTGGTTACGGAGATAGCGGCATCCCACAGCCAGATGATCAACACTATAACTACTCGAAACGGGCCACAGCAAGAGATCAGGCCGAAGTGATGGATGCTCTTGGTTATCCTCAGTTTATGGTCTGTGGTCACGACAGGGGTGGACGAGTTGCCCATCGAATGACCTTAGACTACCCGGAAAAGATTTTGAAGTTGTGCGTGTTGGATATTGTGCCTACATATCGTATTTTTGAAGATGCTGACAAAGACTTAGCGACAAAATACTGGCATTGGTTTTTCTTAATTCAACGACACCCGGTTCCGGAAACAATGATAGCTAATAGTTTAGAGTTCTATTTGCGGACTCAGTTTGGTTCCTGGGGTCACGGAGCTGATACAATCACCGAGGAGGCCTTTGGCGAATATCTGAGATGTTTTAAGCGTCCTGATGTTTTGTATGCCACTTGTGAGGATTATAGGGCGGGTGCCTCCATCGACCTGGAACACGATAAGGTGGATTTGGCGACGAAAATTTCCTGTCCACTGCTTGCTTTGTGGGGTGCCCTTGGCGCAATGCATAATAGATATGATGTCATCGCTGCTTGGAAAGAACGAGCAGTTAACGTACAAGGAAAGGCGATTAATTCAGGACATTTCATTCCCGAGGAGGCCCCAGAGGATATAATTGAGCAATTATCAGAGTTCTTTTTAGGTGAGTGAATAGAAAACCTATCTGTTATGTTTATCAAGTTCTATGAGTTGCTTCAATTTTCATAAAAGGACGTATCGTGTCTGATCGCAATCACAATGAAGAACTAGAGCTAAAAACCATAAGGAAGCGTAGCCATCTTTCGCGGGTGAGGAACTATTTTCTAACAGGAATAATTGTAACCGCGCCAATAGCAATCACCTTTGCTGTGGCGATGTGGGTCATAAATTGGATTGACAGCAAGGTCGTGCCCTTAATCCCCATACCCTACAATCCTCAGGTCCTTCTTCAAAACTATACAGGCTTACATATTCCTGGAATCGGTCTCGTAGTGGTATTGATCGGATTAACAATAATAGGTTTTCTAGCGGCCGGCTTGTTGGGGCGATTTATTGTTCGTGTGGGGGAAAATTTACTCAATCGCATGCCCATAATTCGTAGTGTTTATGGCGCCTTAAAACAAATTTTTGAGACTGTTCTTAGATCATCCTCTCGCTCCTTCAGAGAGGTGGCTTTGATTGAGTATCCTCGCCGAGGAATTTGGGCTATTGGTTTTATTACGACAAAGACCACAGGGGAAGTAAGAAGTGAGATCAAAGAGGATGTAGTGAATGTTTTTCTGCCAACAACACCGAACCCGACTTCGGGCTTTCTACTTTTTGTTCCCCGAAAGGACCTTATTGTCTTAGATATGGGAGTTGAGGAGGCAATAAAGATGATTGTTTCCGCGGGCATTGTGACGCCGCCAAGCCCAAAGTAAAATCTTGTTACTTCTTTAGCCGGAGCGAAGCAGAGTTAAAGCTGAGTCTCGACGAAATAGGTATAAGAGAGCCTGTAGAGCAGGACCGTAGGATTGGAGTAAAAAATTTTCAGTATTGGTAATTAGTTTTGCGTGTTTGTGGGCTGTTATTAATAAATCATTATCTAACGGAAGCTCGGCTATCTTGTATTGTGGTAATCCGCTTTGTTTCCTGCCCAGTAATTCTCCAGCCCCTCTTAACCGCAAATCTTCCTCAGCAATAAGAAATCCATCGGTGGTCTGTCTAAGAATATCTAGTCGTGCGCGTGCTGTGGAAGTAAGAGGATTTCCGTACAACAACAAACAGCTGCCTGATTTTTCGCTACGGCCAACCCTTCCTCGAAGTTGATGGAGTTGGGAAAGACCAAAACGTTCTGCTTGTTCAATAATCATTACGGTGGCATCTGGGACATCAATTCCGACTTCTATCACAGTTGTAGCGACCAAGATGTCTATAGGGCCATTGGCAAAATTATTTATTACTTCATCTTTGGTACTTTGATCCATTTGTCCATGTACTAGGCCAACTTGTTTTCCAAAAGTTGTCTCAAGAATCTTGTGTCTAGCGGTGGCTGCAGATAGCTCCATAAAATTAGACTCCTCAATTAGAGGACATACCCAATATACTTTTCCACCCGCACTAATCGCCCTAGAAATTGCATCGATCACGGAGTCAATTTGCGATAATGGTTTTACCGCTGTACGAATTTTCCCACGGTTCTTTGGTCGACTCGTCAAGCGAGAGACATCCATATCTCCATAAGCAGACATTAGTAATGTGCGAGGAATAGGTGTTGCACTTAACACTAAAAGGTCAACATGAATTCCCTTTTGACTGAGGGCGAGCCGCTGACCCACCCCAAATTTATGTTGTTCGTCTATAATAGCTAGAGATAGATTCTCAAACTTTACATCCTGTTGTATTATAGCGTGGGTACCAATTGTTATATTGGCTTGCCCAGTTGATATGGAGTTCAAAGTTGCTTTTCGATTTTTTCCTTTGATTGAACCAGTTAGAAGGTGACAGTTGATCCCGAGTGCTTGGCACCAAGTGTTAATGGTCTCATAGTGTTGTTGGGCTAAAATTTCTGTGGGCACCATGAAAGTTGCTTGATACCCAGCTGCAGTAGCGGCAATCATTGCCAGGAATGCCACCACTGTTTTCCCACTTCCTACGTCCCCATGCACTAGCCTTACCATACGTTTGTTAGCCATCATGTCGGTCAAAATCTCGTCAATGCACTTCTTTTGTGTCAGAGTTAGTTTAAACGGTAAAAGTGTCTCCGCCTGTGTAACTACTGATCCATATTGACCACTTGGACGACCCATTTCCTGAAATTTATTTTTTCTAATTAGTGCTACGGCAAGTTGGTCCGCTAAGAGCTCGTCGTATGCCAGTCGCTTTCTATTATGCGAATTAGGAGCGAGATCTTCAATTGTTTGTGGCGCATGGATAGACTGAAGCGCGTCGCGCCAGGAAGGCCACTGTTTCTCCTGAAGGAGATCGGGGTCAATCCACTCTGGCAAATCAGGTGCGAAGTTCAGAGCTTTTTGTATAACCTTTGTTAGTGGTTTTCGGTTAAGACCTTCCGTCAGGGGATAGGTAGGTTCCAGAGTTGGTAAGGAATCTATTTCCTCTACAGGACTAATTAGATCAGGATGATTTATTTGAATCTTCCCTTTATAGATATTGACCTTTCCACTGACTAGTCGCAGTTCACCTTCTGGCAATTCTTTTTTGAGGTACTCGGAGTGAGAATGAAAAAATACAAGAGTCAAATCACCATCTTCATTGGTGCATTTAACTCTATACGGCATTTTTCTGTTGCGGGGTTTTTCATGATTGTTTACACGAACTATAAAACTTGCAATCTGTCCAGGTGAGGCCTCATGCATTCTTGGAAAGAAGTTTCTGTCGATCACTCCGTTTGGGAGATGCCAAAAAAAGTCAACCACTTCCGGCCCGCATGCCTGTTCTAACAAGGGTGCTAATCTCGAAGAAATCCCGGGAATTTTGGAGATAGGGGTGAATATTTTTGAAAGAAGAACTGGTCTCATGAGATATATTACGATCTTGCTGGTCTCGATTAATTATTGAGGAGTTAAATCGTATAATGTTAGTTAGTCATCGGTCCAAGGTTTCATCGTAATAGTACTAAAAGGAGTCGGCAATCATATCTTCTTTTTTGTGATTCCTAGCATCACAAATCCAAATCCTAGAACTAGTAGAATCTAATTTTTGATATGGCGCTTGATATAAGAAAAAAAAGGTTAAAATTTCGCTGTTGGCACAGAGGGTCAAGGGAGGCTGATCTGTTGCTGGGCACTTTTGCGGACCGCTATTTGGAACATATGGATTCTACCGATGTAGTCAAATTGGAGAACATTGTAGATTGTGATGATCAGCTAATATGGGATTGGCTGACCGGGGTGGCGGACGTTCCAAAAGGGATCAGTAGAACGATGATTCACGACCTTCAATCTGTTCTTTCTTTAGTATCATAGTGTGATTTCCCTTCCTAAGGAATTTATGGAGTCTGGACCGTCGACGATTTCCGGCGTGCCCCCAGGAAGCGAAAGCTTGATAATTTCTGAGATCCTAAAAAGCTATCCAGGTCGTGATTTACTATTCGTGGCCCGAGATGAAATGCGGATGGAGCTGATGGCGGATGCTTTATCTTTCATCTGTCCTGAGGAGCAATTACTACTTTTTCCAGCTTGGGATTGTTTGCCATATGATAGGCTCTCTCCAAAACAGCAGGTGGGGGCTCGAAGAATTAATGCCTTATCAAAGCTTACCGAAAGTCGGGGACGTGCTAGGTTGACCTTGCTAACTACTTGTAACGCGACGTTGCAACGAATTCCAACTGGTCTGAATAAAAAGGATTCTCACTGGTTGTTGACCAAAGGAGATCTTGTTAACGTCGCGGATCTTACAGGTTATCTTGTGTCTAACGGCTATACGCGCTTAGGCCAAGCAATGGAACCCGGAGATTTTGCGGTTAGAGGCAGTATTATTGATGTCTATCCTGCGGATGCAAAGTATCCGGTCCGAGTGGACTTATTTGGTGATGAAGTTGATGAAATAAAAATATTTGATCCAGTTTCCCAGAGAAGCGAGGGGAGCGTGCAAAGTGTGAGCTTTTTAGCGGCCTCTGAATTACTCCTAGATGCGGATAAAATTGCCCGGTTTCGAGAAAATTATCGCACGCATTTTGGCGCCATCACAGATGACAATCCACTATATGAAGCGGTAAGCGCGGGCAGAAAATTTGAAGGTATGGAGCATTGGCTGCCATTCTTTTATGAGAATCTTTGTACATTATTTGACTATTTGCCAGATGCAGAGATTGTGTTGGATAGCTTTTTGGAAGTGGCCATAGACTCTCGTGTCGCAGATGTTAAAGACTTCTATGACGCTCGGCTTCAACCTCAATTGCCAATTGAGTTAGGTAAAGCTCCAAAATATAATCCAGTGCCGGTTGGGAGTATGTTCCTGTCTAAGGAAGAGTGGCATAGGCGAATTCAGAAACAGTCCATAACTTACTTAAACGGATTCACTGTTGCAGATGGCAGCATGGTATCGTTGGATGTTCGTGGAAGAAAAGGTAAAAATTTTTCTAACGAACGCAGAAGTAATGAAATTGGATTATTTGAATCCGTTACAACCTATCTTAAAGAACAGATATCCTTAAAACAAAGAGTTGTTTTGGCTTGCCAAAGTCGTGGCTCTAGGGATCGCCTTGCGAAGCTCTTGTCTGGCTATGGCATAACGAACATGGTCCATTGCGAGGAGTGGGAGAAGATTTTTACAGATTCATCAGATTCTATTTGTTTAATTGTATTTCCGCTCGAAGCAGGTTTTGCGATTGATAATTTGACACTTATAAGCGAGGGAGATGTCCTAGGAGACCGACTTAGTCGTGGTCGGAATTTAAACAAAAAAGCACGCGATTTCATTTCTGATGCTACTAAATTGATCGTTGGAGATTTAGTGGTTCACACGGAGCATGGCGTGGGACGGTTCCAAGGGCTTACAACGATTGAAACGTCCTCAGCTCCCCATGATTGTGTCCAGATTTTGTATTCTGGTGGGGATTACTTGTACCTACCAGTTGAAAATCTAGATGTGCTAGGGAGATATGGTTCTGGTTCAGATGAGGCTCGTTTGGACACCTTGGGATCTCATGTATGGAAAAACCGTAAATCGCGAGTGAAGTCTCAGATACGAGATATGGCGGCTGAATTAATTCACACAGCGGCTGAGAGAGTTTTGAAAAAGGCCGATGCGATGGTGCCTGAATCTGTTGCTTTTGAGGAGTTTTGTGGAAGATTTCCATACGTGGAGACTGAAGATCAGCTGAGTGGCATAGAGGAGTGTCTGGCCGGTATTTCCAGATCGGTTCCCATGGATCGTCTCATATGTGGTGATGTTGGGTTTGGGAAGACAGAAGTAGCCCTGCGGACGGCCTTCGTTGCTGCCCAATCAGGGAAACAGGTTGCTATAGTAACTCCAACTACCTTATTGGCCCGTCAGCACTATGAAACTTTTTCTGAGCGCTTTAAAGGGTTTGGATTTTCTATAGCACAATTGTCACGTTTGGTTCCCGTGAAAAAAGGAGAAAAAGTCCGAGAAGGCTTGCGGGACGGGGAAATTGATATTGTTATTGGAACACACGCTTTGTTATCAAAGAGTATCAGATTCAAACGTTTAGGCTTGTTCATAATAGACGAGGAGCAGCATTTTGGCGTGGGACAGAAGGAACAACTTAAATCTTTAAAGAGTGGTGTGCACGTTTTAACGCTAACAGCTACTCCCATACCAAGAACTCTTCAGCTAGCGCTTTCTGGTGTTCGTTCCATGAGTATTATTGCTACTCCTCCGATGGATAGATTATCTGTCCGTACGTTCATTTTGCCTTACGATGGGGTTGTTGTTAAGGAGGCAATCCTAAGAGAGCAGTCAAGAGGAGGTCAAATTTTTTATATTTGCCCTCAAATCAAAGATTTGGATACAGTCTCTCGAGCATTAAAAGTACTGGCTCCTGAGACGAGGATAGTTATTGCTCACGGTCAGATGTCTCCAAGTGAGTTAGACCGAGCTATGACTTCTTTTTACGAACGAAAATTTGATTTATTGCTTGCGACCTCCATAATCGAGTCTGGTCTAGATATTCCGACTGTTAATACGTTAATTGTCCATCGTTCAGACCGCTTTGGTTTAGCACAACTTTATCAGCTTCGTGGACGGGTGGGGCGCTCAAAAGTGCGAGCTTACGCATATTTTACGGTTAATTCTCCTAATTCCTTGCAAGGGGATGCTCTTAAGAGGTTAGAGGCTCTTAACCAATTAGATAGTGTTGGTTCTGGGTTTTCTCTAGCGAGCCATGATTTAGACATTCGAGGGGCTGGAAACCTTCTCGGTGAGGAGCAATCTGGAAAGGTGAGAGAGGTTGGGGTTGAATTATATCAGAAATTGTTAGAAGAGGCCGTGGAGGAAGCTAACGGGAGATCTTCTAATAGTGCTGATCAGAACTTCTGGTCGCCACAAATTGAACTGGGAGCTGCGGTTCTCATACCAGAGGCTTACGTGCCAGATTTGAGCGTACGGCTTGGACTTTATAGACGTCTGGGAGCAATGCGTTCGCGCCAAGAATTGGATAACTTTGGGGTAGAACTAGTCGATCGGTTTGGCAATATCCCCGAAGAAACCGAACATTTGCTGCGGGTTGTGGCCATCAAGCAGCTCTGCTGGGCAGCTCATGTAATACAGATTGACGCCGGCCCAAGGGGGCTTGTTGTCAGTTTTTTTAATGACTTTTTTCCAGCTGGGGAGAAACTCATTGCGTGGATTACAAGAGGGCAGGGGCAGTGGCGATTGCGGCCCGATCACAAACTGGTGGTGTCTCAAATCTGGGGAAACTTAGAATCTCGTTTTAAAGGGGTAGAGGATATTTTACTAAAACTTGCTAGCCTTGTGAAGGCTTAGGTGGGCTTAGCAGCTACAAAGCTGGTCGAATCCTTTCAGCTACGGTGGCGGTGCTTGCCTCAGCCGCATCAAATACTTGGAGAAAAACTTCGGGTTCCTGGGCTCCTGAGACAACAAATTCGTCATTAATTATAAAACACGGAACCCCCGTGATGCCGATTGCGCGGGCCTTTTTATCTTGTTCCTGGACCAAATTTTTGTTGGCATCAGATAAAAGATGTTCTTTGACGGTTGCCGAACTTAAGCCACTTTCTTCTGTAACTTGAATGAGGGTTTCAATTTTTCCAATATCAAGGCCATAGAAAAAATATGAGCGGAATAGATTCTCAGTAATCATATTTTGTTGTTTGCTCTCGCGGAACAAATATACCAGTCGATGAGATAATAGGGAGTTGGGCATGCGCCCAATGGCATCAAAATTAAAGTCTAGGTTTTCGCTTGCCCCAGCTGTTACTATATTTCTGTAAATTGCTTGTGCGTTAACCGAGCCTCCAAATTTGAGATTCAAATAGGTCTGCCGATCAATTCCATCTAATGGCATTTCAGGATTCAGCTGAAATGGATGCCAATGCACTTCAAATTTTATATTGGGACGCTCCAATAATGCTTTTTCCAACCGTCGTTTGCCTATAAAACACCACGGGCAAACAGTATCAGAGACCACATCGATTTTCATTTTGTGCTCGCAACCGTTCAAATCAAAAAACTATACCATAGTAAAAGAAGCGTCAGTTTTTTGGGTATTTATGTCGCCTCAAATAGAGTGTGATATTACATGATGGCCAAAGATTTTCCAGGAGTTCCTGCCTTCTATTTACCGGTGTGGTCTCATCATTAGTGAGGCGAGCTCACTTCCTTATACTGTTGCGCCGTACAAAGCTCCTTTGGATTCAGAAAGAGAAACGGGGTTATGTGGCATTGATGGGACTTTTAATCGCGCCTATCCAAAACAAGCTGAACGATAAT
>CACETT010000028.1 GCA_902562525.1 uncultured Alphaproteobacteria bacterium | reverse complement strand
ATTTACTGGTGTGGAGGGTTGTCTGAGACCCTTAAAATAGCTGCATACGCTTCTGTCCATGACCTAATAGTAATTCCACATGGTGGATCAACACATGCTACGTTGCCATTTTCTTTTGCCCAGTCTCCAATTCATACCCCGTATCAAGAATTTTTGCTGAAGTGGAATAAAATCAACCAGCATTTCCTAAAGAATAAACTTGTTCCGCAGGATGGGGTCTTTTCTCTGAGCGATCAACCAGGAATGAATATGGCGCTGGCTGAAGATTGCATCGAATCTGAGGAAGAAATTTTCCCCCCTGGTGATTATTCTGAGGCCCATCCCCACTAAGGGGCCGACTGGAGGGCCCCATCATTTTGCAGCTCCTGGATGGTATCTTGATCAAAATCAAGCCAGTCAGATAATACGTCGTTATTGTGTTCTCCGAGATATGGTACTCTTGTGCCAACTGATGCCTTTGCGACCGTTAGATGCAGAGGTGTATTTGGAACTTTGAATTTTCCAGCAGCATCTGCTACTTCAACGATACCATTGCGGGCGATGTATTGAGGGTCCGTCAGAGCCTCGCCAATAGTCTTGTATATTCCAAATGGACAGCCGCTGGAGTTTAGGGTCTCTTCACATTGGGCTGATGTTAGTTTGTTCGCCCATTGTCCAACCGCATCGTATATAATTTCTAGATTCGAATATCTTTGTTTGGAGTCGGAGAATGTAGGGTCAGTCAACCATTCTTCTCTGTTTATAGCCCTTGCCAGGCCGGTGAAATTCTTATTCGTTACAGGGGCGATAAGAATATAGCCATCAAGAGTCTCAATAGGCGCATAAACGGGAACTTTTTCGTCAGTTTCAGGGAAATAGGCCTTTTGAAATTCATATGGAAGAATGCTGTGGATGCAATCCATAAGGGCCACATCGATGTACTCGCCTTCCCCTGTGCGCTCACGCTTGAACAGAGCGCCATTAATAGCACCTAACGAGTGCACGGCAGCTAATACGTCTGCGGCTACGGGCCGCCCTCTAGCAGGGGCTGTTATCCCGTTTTGGTATTCGGTTTGGGCCATATCGAATCCGCTGGATGCATGCACAATGGGGGCAAAAGCAGGCCTTTGGGCTCCGGGTCCGGATTGTCCATAACCAGATATGGAGCAATATACTAGGCTGGGTTTTCTTTTTGCGAGGTTCTCATAATCGAGCCCAAACTTTTTAACTATTCCAGGTTTAAAATTTTCAATAATCACGTCGGCTTTATCAGCCAACTGAATTACTGCAGCGAGTCCGGTAGGCTTTTTAATATTTATTGAAAGGCTTCGTTTTCCAATGTTTAACTGTCCAAAGTAGGTGCTATGTCCATTCCGCACGGGCGCGACTTGGCGGAGTAAATCGCCATGGGGAGGCTCAATCTTTACGACATCTGCTCCTAAATCGGACATCAGCCTTGTGCAATAGGGTCCAGCAACGAAGGCCGTGAAATCGAGTACTCGGATTCCACTGAGTAAGTTAGCTGACTTGGGCGACATGTGATTTTTCCTGAGTATAATATAGGGTGATAGTATTGAGTAGCAATCGAGTACATATGATGTATGTAGTAGTGGTTAGAATTTAGAAAGCCAACTGATTTTATGATTTTTCGGCACTTATACATAGAGAATAGCAAATAATGAGTTCTCCTTCCCTAACAATCTCTGTGAATACATATTCGTATATATATAGCCATCATGCTTTTGAAGCTGCGCGACATCTAAGAACAATTGGGTTTGAGAATTTTGAGTTTCTTTTTAATTCTCCACATATTTGGATATCAGAAATTCCTAAGGAGTCTCGGAAGTCAAAGCCGACCATAATTTCTGATGAGAAACTAAGGATAACCTCTTTTAATTTGCCCATCATGGACCATAATATTACTAGTCCTAACCCAGACACTAGGAATTTTACGCAGCAGCGCTTTAAAGAATTGATTGAGTTGGCGGGATTTTGGTCAGTTCCATATGTTGTAGTAGTGCCAGGCAAGGTTTCCCCTCTCTTTCCTGCTCCAAAACAACTCATGCTAGAATGGCTGCTCGAGGGGCTTTTTGTTCTGGCGGAGCACGCAAAG
Source organism: uncultured Alphaproteobacteria bacterium (assembly GCA_902562525.1). Lineage (GTDB taxonomy): Bacteria > Pseudomonadota > Alphaproteobacteria > UBA7887 > UBA7887. The sequence continues at coordinate 16,651 of CACETT010000028.1, read as the reverse complement.
GAGGCGGGGACAAAGGTATTAATTGAAAATGTACCTATTACGACAGCACCGTTGGCTAAAGATTTGTTAAATATACTGGATACGATTAATCATCCAAACGTAGGAATAGTTTATGACGTTGCCAATGGGTATTACGCGGGACAAGATCCGGCCGAAGAACTACTGCAATTAGAGGGTGTGCTAGACCTTATCCATCTGTCTGATACGGGTCGTAATGAGTGGCGCCATGACCCTATTGGGGCTGGTGGGATAGATTTTGCTTCAGTTCACGAGGCGCTTGGGAAAATTTCTTTTGACGGATTGTCTGTGATGGAAATTATATCACCAAATCCAGACCATGACCTTGTTGAGAGTTGGGAGAGGCTCGCCAATCTTGGATGGAAAGGCAGAGTGCAATGAGGGGCCATGCGCTGGTGGCTGGAGCAACGGGAACCGTCGGTTGTCGTTTAGTCGAACAACTTGGGCAGGCTGATTTTAAGGTGACTGGCCTCTGCCGAAGCGCGACGGGAGTGTCCAGGCAAGTCCAATATTTAGAGGCAGATTTGTTAGACTATGAAGCTAGTAAACTAGTTGTGTCTAGCCTCTCTGATATAACTCACATTTTTTATGCAGCCCGAGCTAGCCATGGAGAGGGAACAGTGGAGCCCGTGGATGAAAACCTGGCCATGCTTAAGAATCTTTTGGGTTTAGCCGAAGAGTTTTGCCCCACCCTTGAACACGTTCATGTTGTTCATGGCGCTAAATATTACGGGTGCCATTTGGGGCCTTACAGAACCCCAGCCCGGGAGGAAGATCCACGGCATATAGGGCCAAATTTTTATTATGACCAACAAGATTACTTGATATCCAAGGCTGGAGATTGGCAATGGTCAATATCGCGGCCTTGTCTGGTCTATGATTTTGCTCCGCAGCAGTCCAGAAACCCGGTATCTTTGATTGCCGTTTATGCGGAACTAAGCCGCGCCTTGGGGGGGGCCTCTGGAGTTTCCTGGCTCCGATAAGAACTATAACGCCATTGCCGAGGCTGTATCGGCATCCCATTTAGCTAAAGCTATTATCTGGATATCTACAAATGACCAATGTGCTAACCAAGCTTTCAACGTAACTAATGGAGACTGTTTCCGATGGGCTAATTTGTGGCCAGAAATTGCTAAGTTTTTTCAGTTGGCGTTGGGTATTCCGAGAAACTTAACACTAGCCGAGGTGATGAGTGATAAACCACTGATATGGAAAAAGATCGTGGAAAGGAAAAACTTAAAGTCGAACAGTGTTGGGAGTTTGGCACAGTGGTCTTTTGGAGACTTTATTTTTGGTCAGGAATGGGATTTATTAATGAGTACCACAAAATTGGCGGAAACGGGATTTACAGAGGTTGTTGATACACGCGCTATGCTGTTGGACTATTTTCAGCAATACCGTGCCGCCAAGATAATTCCTTAAAATTACGAAATTATTTAGGCATTTAAATTGGGTTCCCAGTATGCATTTGGCTAAGATTTTCCTAATTTCCGCACTCATTGCGTTAGTGGATCTTGACAATTGCTTAACAGCAGACATGGGGCCAAATCATTTTATAGAGAGTGTTCCGATTAGTCTGGTACGGAGTATATTTCCTGAGGCTGAGACGGTTGGCCGTCCATCTGGTCGAATTGTTGCGGCCCCTGTGTATGGAGAGATCGACTCGAACGGTTTCCTTTCCACTGTTGGATATGCCTTCTCTGTAAGGGATTTGCTAGATACGGCTGGCTATGCCGGCGACCCATTTGAAATTCTTTCTGCCGTGGATACAAATGGTATTGTAACCGGAGCGGCTCTCGTGTTTCACCAAGAGCCTTTAGTAGGTAGTATAGATTCACGACTTTCACTAGAAGAGATGGTGAGTTCTTTATCTGGGCTTGATGTTTTAGATCCGGGCCCCATAGACCTTGCCGTATATGCCGACGGAGCAAATAGAAGCAGCCTGATTATGCTGGAGGCCGTTTATCAGGCGGGGAGGGCTGTTGCGGTATCTAGGGAATTATATGGTCCTGGGGAACGGGAAGGCCGACGCCTGGATATAAGTGTTTATAGGGCCCTGAGTTGGGAAGATCTTTTATCAATTGGAGCAGTGCGAAGTGCGACCTTGGGGGGCTCATTTATTTTTCCTTCAGCTGCAAGTGAAAACGGTTCTGATGGTGTAAACGGGGTGCTGGCAACCACAGAGGAGAAAATTTTTGTTGCCTTGGCCTCGCCAAAAATGATTGGGAAAAACCTTCTAGAAAATTATGCGAATCTGAATTTCGATTCAGTAGGAGAGGGTGCTGATACTCGCGGAACTATAATTTGGCTTGGGGCAGGTGGTCCATCTTTTCCTCAGGAGGTAGTGCTTTCGCTTAAAGATGATAGTCAGGCCTTATTTGAGATCAGCCTAAGACAAGGCGGCTGGACTAAACGCCTTAACGGGGTTCAGGCGAGGGAAGTTGAAAGTCTATCAGTTTTAGGTCTATCCCGTACATGGTTGTTGACCATCGGATCTGAAGAGGAATTTGACCCAACCCGGCCCTGGACAATACAGATAAAAACTAGAAGCGATGAGAGTTTTAGTAATGCATGGAGCCTCCCCTATTTTCCGCCGCAAGAAATATTAATAGAGCCTATTCCGCATCAAGTTGCTGTAGAACAAAGAAAGAGAGAAAATGTCGCGCCTCTTTGGGTAAATGTCTGGCTTGACCGAGGTTTCGCACTCGCAATTATGTTTCTTGCTTTCTTTATTCTAAGCATAGTCCTCGTGCTCCAAGGGACAATAGTGCGGAAACCAAAGACCTTAAGGATCATTAAAGGTGGTTTCTTAATTTTTACGGTGATTTGGTTGGGATGGTATGCGGGCGCACAGTTGTCCATAATGCATCTTTTATCGTTAATACGGGCCCCGAAGCTGCAATGGTCGTTAGACTCGCTGCTTTTGGACCCATTAATTGTAATGGTTTTAGGTTTTACTTTGGTAGTTACGTTGTTCTTTGGCAGAGGTGTTTTTTGCGGTTGGTTGTGCCCCTTTGGGGCTTTGCAAGATGTCATGAGTCATTTCTCGCGTTGGTTCAATATCAGGCGATTAGAGATCCCCGCTGCGGTAAATAGGCGATTATGGGCGCTGAAATATTTTGTACTCATAGGTCTCGTATCTTTGACATTTTTTAATCCCGTTTACCTAGCTACAGCCATAGAGGTGGAGCCATTCAATACGGCTATAATGTCTCACTTTGTCCGCTCTTGGCCGTACACAGCATTTGCCATCTTAATTCTGGGCATTAGCCTATTTGTGGAGAGGCCCTTTTGTAGGTATCTTTGCCCGCTAGGAACAGGGTTAGCGATAGCTGGGAGGATCCGGGTGCTGGAATGGTTAAAAAGGCGCCCTGAATGTGGAAGTAATTGCAATATCTGCAGAGACCTATGTCCTGTTCAGGCTATTCAGCCAGATGGACAGATCAACGTAAGCGAGTGTTATCAATGCCTAAAGTGTCAAACTGTTTATTACGATGATACGGTTTGTCCACCATTAGTGCAGAGGCGTGAAAGGCGGGAGAAGCTGGCGGTATCTTAGATGTTGCTGGAAGTACGGAGCCCCGAACGGGGGCGCGTGTTATAAGCTAATGCATTTATTACTTATAAATTGGGGCCTCTGAATGAAGAGTAAAGGAAAGATAAACAGGGATCTGATGAGAAGTGAGTTAGAGGCCAGTCTGGTGGCTAAGAATGGTTTGTTGGATCGCCGTTTATTTATGAAGGGTGGGCTGTTAGCAGGATCAATTGCTGTTTTTGCGAAGCCGGGGAGGGTAGATGATACTTCGACAGAGGCGGCCATAAATTATGAGGCCCCCGTGTTTGATGTGCAATCAGCCTCTCAATCTATCGGGGCCTTTTTACCCGATTCTATGAAGACCCCTGGCGCTATTTTCAGAGGTTATGGGAAGCCGGCAGGCGCTGAAAGCTCTGTCCAACGAATAATCTTGCAGCCCTACGGAGATCTCGCGCCAGGAGCCGGGATTGCTATGACGCCGTTGCAGTCACTAGAAGGTACTATAACCCCCAATGGATTACATTTTGAACGTAGTCACAACGGTCGCCCCACGATCAACCCAGATGAGCATGAATTTCTTATTCATGGGTTGGTTCAGCAGCCACTCAAGTTTTCCATGGATATCCTTAGTCGCTACCCGTTGATTTCAAGAAACTATTTCATAGAGTGCGCGGGAAATAGTTTCTTTAATAGCAATTTATTTTCGGAGGCCACCCAAGTTTCGGTAGGTATGATACACGGGCTTGTATCAGGTGCTGAGTGGACTGGCATTCCATTAAGCATTTTGCTAGATGAAGCGGGATTGCTCCCAGAGGGGAAGTGGATATTGGCGGAGGGAGCAGATTCAGCTGGGATGAGCCGCAGCATTCCTCTGGGAAAGGCGATGGATGATGCCATAATAGCTATTTACCAAAATGGAGAAATGTTGAGGCCGGAACAGGGCTATCCAATGAGGCTGTTGCTTCCTGGTTTTGAGGGAAATATGTCAGTCAAATGGTTAAGGCGAATCAAGGTGACTAGCAATCCCACCTATACTAAGGATGAGACATCCAAATACTCTGATTTAATGCCTGATGGTATGGCTCGTCAGTTCACCTATACGATGGGCGTTAAGTCTACCATTACCAGACCAGCAGGTGGGCTGGTGATGAATGGCCCAGGGCTTTATGAGATATCCGGCCTGGCATGGTCAGGAAGCGGTAAAATTATAAAAGTTGAAGTTTCTGCTGATGGGGGGACAACATGGGCTGCTGCGGCTCTCGATGGGGAGCCTTTAACAAGGGCGCTGACTCGTTTTCGGATTCCATGGAAGTGGGATGGTTTGCCAACATTGTTGCAGAGCCGCGCTACGGATGAGGCAGGTAATACGCAGCTCCGAAGGGATGTATGGTCTGCCCAATATGCAGAAGGCCAACTTTACCACTGCAATGCGATTCAAACTTGGAGTATCGCTCGAAACGGGGAGGTAACTAATGTCTTTATTTAAGAACTTTAGGCTGCCTGTATTTTTCATAGGGTTTATATTCTCAGGTGTGGCATTAGGAGGAGAATTACAGGGGCCAAAACTGGGGGTTCCGGTTGAAGCGGGGACGCTTTCTGGCTGGGATATAAGCATTGGTCCGGACGGGCGCGGCTTACCCGATGGAGAAGGTGATTCTCGATCGGGATTCACAGTCTTTACGGAAAGGTGCCTGCGGTGTCATGGACAAAGAGGAGCTGGCGGTTTGGGCTTGGCCGACCCTCTTGTCGGGGGTATCGGATCTCTTGCTACTGATGAGCCTCTAAAGACTGTGGGGAGTTACTGGCCTTATGCGACAACTATCTTTGATTATATACGGAGGGCTATGCCTTATGACGCGCCAGCATCTTTGACAAATTCGGAGGTATATGCTGTTACAGCTTATATTTTGGCTCAGAATGGTATTATTGGTGAGGTGGATGCAATCAATGCTGTTACTTTGCCCATGGTAAGGATGCCAAACCGTGATGGCTTTGTGATGTTTTGGCCAGAGGAAGACCGGAAGTGATGTTGCGCAGCCTGTATGTGTGGGCCAAACTATATTGACGGAGAAGGGGTGTTGAACGGCATGAGTATAATATTTAAGAATATAAGCGGTAGCAGAAATATGACAGGGAAGGTCTTTCCGGTTCTTTTTCTGTGTGGAGCCGCCATGTGCGTTGTAGCCAATAAGGCCGGCTTGGCAGATGATGATGGTATCCCAGATCTCGCTCATCCACTAGTTGCAGAGTCGCCGACACCAGATACTGAGCTTCGTTTCGAATACATCCTCATAGAGACAGACACTGCTGATGAGCTTGAAATTAACCCAGAGGGCGAGTTTGCGATTATGCCTGGGGTTAGCATTGAAGTGGACATACCTTACAAGTTTCGTGACCCATCGGATGGAAGTGGCTCCCAGGATAACCTAGACGTAGCCGAAATTGCCTTGAAACTTGCTCGAGGGATGAGTGCTACGTCCCTGTTAGGTGGTGGGCTAGAGTTGGAGTTGCCGACTGGAGATGATGGGAAGGATATAGGGAGTAACAACGAGCTAATTGTAAAGCCATTTTTAGATGGTGGCTTTATCGATGGCTCCTTTGAATACATTGGGTTTTTTGGGTTAGAATTTCCCTTCAATCAAGATTCTCTAACAGAGTCGGAAAAAGATCTTGGTCTGGAATATAACCTTGCAATGGCGTATTGGCTTCAACCTCGATTGAGGGGTATTTTTGAGTTAGATGGTGAGCTAGTTGTCATCGGCGATGATAACGAAAGTGTGATAAACGCCTCTTGGGGCGCGATTGGTTCACCAATAAAAGGAGTTCCGCTGGAGGTGGGAATCGGGATGAGTGTACCTATTACTAGGGATAGAGATTTTGATCAAAAAGCTATTATCTCTTTATTATATCAGTTCTAACCAGGTCACTTGAACTTCCCGAGACATGCTTCTCCGTTAGCTTTTGCCCGCATCATGAAAGCTTCTTTTCCTTTTTCAATATTGCTTCCTGCCCAGGCCTTTAACGGGGCAGCTTGGAGAGCGCGGCCATAAGAGAATGATAACTTCCACGGTAGGTCATTGGTATTTGTATTCATCGAATTGAGGTGCAGCGTTGCTACGTCGTCCGATTGTCCCCCTGATAAGAAAACGATACCTGGTACGGCAGCTGGAACGGAACGTTTTAGGCAGGCCACCGTTCTCTGTGCAACCTCTTCTACGTTGGCTTGTTGCGGACATTCGGTGCCCGAGATTACCATGTTAGGCTTCAGCAAAGTTCCTTCCAAAACAACGCGTTGCTGGTGAAGTTCATGGTATAGGGCTTTGAGAGCATTTTCTGTTACTAACTCGCATTGGTCGATATCATGCGGCCCATCCATTAAAACTTCTGGCTCAACGATTGGCACTAACCCTGTCTCCTGACACAAGGCCGCGTAGCGAGCTAAAGCGTGGGCATTTGTTGCCAAACATAAGTCAGAAGGGATGTTGGGTCCAATTTTTATCACGGCGCGCCATTTAGCAAATTTAGCACCCAGCGATACATATTCTTGGCAGCGTTCTCTCAGTCCGTCTAGTCCTTCGGTGACTGTTTCCGAGGAAGCATTTGCCAGGGCCTTGGCCCCCTTATCCACTTTTATTCCAGGTATCATTCCAGCTTTGGTTAACACCTCTACCATCGGTAATCCGCTTGGAGATTGTTGACGGATAGTTTCATCAAATAGGATTACACCACTGATATACTTATTCACGCCTTCCGTAGTGAAAAGCATATTTCTATAATTTTTCCTGTTTTCCTCTGTTGAATCGACCCCGATGCTATCAAAGCGTTTTTTTATAGTAGGACTGCTCTCATCTGCAGCTAGAATGCCCTTTCCTGGAGAGACTATTGCCGAAGCTATATCGTTCAGGCTGTCAACGTTCATTCTATCCTCCTGTATAAGTAGGGTTTTTCAAATATCTGGGTTTGTACTAGTGACCTAGGGGTCAAGGGGAGGGGGTTCAGAATTCGGTAGTGGTATCTGGTACACATTCAGGGTCATGGATACAAGGGTATAATATCCCAGTAGGCCTACCAGATCAGTAACACCAGTACGGCCAATATGGCGAACTGCTTCATTAAAAGTTACATCGTCAACTGCATAACTCTCTTGCAGCGCCATGGAAAAGTTGTATATGGCTTTTTCATCCTCATTAACAAAGTTTGGTTGCTTTCGTTGTTCTATAGAGTCTATCACGTTCTCAGATAGCCCTGCAGATATTGCAAATTTCTTATGGGCATACCATTCAAATTGGGCAGTCCATTTTCGTGCAACAGTGAGGATTGCTAATTCTGCCAGGCGTTTGTCCATTTGGGCTTCAAAACGCAGATATTCGCCAAGTTTTTGGGCGCGGTCTGCAAGGTCCGGGCTTTGTAGCCAGGCGAGAAATGGACCATGGGCAGAAGGTCCCCGCGGACCCGAGCGAATATCCTCTAGAATGGCTTGCTGCCGCTCGTTCATTTGGTCATCGGTTAGTGGTGATAGTCGTTCCATATTTATGTCCACGAAATTACTGCATATCTAGAGGTTAATTTTGTGCATAGGTTTTTGTTGAGTAGCTGATATTGGTTAAGCAAGCATCGGATAGAGCCGAGAGCGGTGAAAAATCAGTGTCGGCGTAATAATACGGGCGGGTTGGTTTCCGTATACAATTGTCTGTGCGGTTACATGTGAGGTAAACTATATTTCTTGGCCACGGTGAAATATTCGGAGACGAAGTGTGTGCAAGACAAGAATGGAAAAATACGGCTGAGCCCGCCTTGCCTTTTGGTGCAACAATTCCGTTTTTTGATATGAGTTCGGAGACTAAATCGCTTCCCATCGTATATAGAGGGGTAATCCCTGGCAGGGTCTGCGCTGCTGACCCAAGTTTTCCCTGAAGGTGGGAGCCCGGAATAAACGTAATCGGACCATTAAATTCGGTTACGTCATCAAGGAACACCGCAAAATTCATAGCCCGTGGCTCAGGCATTCCATCGTGGGCACTCCAGGATGCAAAATCTTGGTGCCAAGGAAAGCTTAGTTGGCCAAAGGGTGCTTTCGTCACTACTTTGTATTGGTGACAGTAAACCTCTCCTCCAAGAATTTGTTGTGCTGGGTTGAGTAGGCGCGGGTGCCGCAGCATGATGTCGAAAACCTTACTGTATTTGTGCATGGCGAGAGCTAATCTAGCTTCATTGGTATCAGCATCCCGCTCAATCTCATCCCGATCAAGGGAGAAGATCCGAGGCAAATCGGATCGTAAGACTTCGATTTCATCCTCAGTAAAAAGGTCCGGAATAAACAAATATCCGTCCTTTTCAAAACTCTTTATCTGAGTTTGGCTCCATTCCATCTTCTTGTTTCTCCATAATTCATCGTACATGTTATGTTTAAGTAACGGGAAGCTCAAGAGTTTGTGATAATTGGAGGTTCATTTGTCGGGTAGATTGGAAGGGAAAGTCGCGGTAGTCACTGGGGCGGGTTCGATTGGGCCTGGCTGGGGCAACGGCAAGGCTGCTGCTGTATTGTTTGCTAGGGAGGGTGCTAAGGTTGTTGCATCCGATATTCGTAAGGAGGCGGCTGAGGAGACCCGGGATCTAATTATGAAAGAGGGTGGCGAGTGCATTGCCCTTAAGGCGGATGTAACCGCCGGGAAGGCAGTGCGGAGCTTAGTAGAGACTGCGGTTCAAAAGTATGGTCGTATCGACGTCCTTCATAATAATGTGGGAACGATTGGTAAGCTTGGTGGCCCCACTGAGTTGGAGGAAAAGGACTGGGATCATGTCTTTGCAGTTAATACTAAGAGTATGTATCTCACGACTAAGGAGGTGCTGCCGGTAATGATCAGTCTGGGCGGGGGTGCTATAATAAATGTCTCAAGTATAGCTGCGATCCGATACACGGGTATCCCCTATGTGGCATATGGTGCTAGTAAGGCGGCGATTGTACAGCTGACACAGAGCATAGCAGTAGAGCACGCGAGGCAGGGAATACGATGCAATGCCATACTCCCGGGCCTTATGGATACACCCATGATTCGGACGGATTTGCCAAGCCATTATGGTGACTCGGAAAAGATGCTAGAAAAACGGCATCAGATGTGTCCGAGCGGGCGTATGGGGGACGCATGGGATGTGGCGTATGGGGCGTTATTTTTAGCGTCTGATGAAGCTAAATATGTTAATGGGATTCAGTTGGTTATTGATGGCGGTTTAACCGCCCAAATTGGTTAGTGCCGGTTATGTCCACCTAGACAGCGCTTTAACCATTGATTATAAGGCTTGATCGTAGTTGCCCAGGTAGCTCAGTTGGTAGAGCAGCGGACTGAAAATCCGCGTGTCGGGTGTTCAATTCACCCCCTGGGCACCACTTTTCCCATAAATAACAGTTACTTAAGATAGGTCGAAATGGGGCGTGGGAAAAGGTAGACACTTTTGTACCAGATTAGTTCCCTGGATGGAGTGCAAGGAGCTTCTATCACGGTGTCGGAGCTCCGTCCCGAGTCTTGGGAAAAATTAATCCTTTAAAAACTAATCGTTCAAATGTTAAAAGAACTTCCATGATGCGGGTAAGGCAAAAAACTAGATGTTCGCCATTTTCTTGGCCAACGCTTTTCGCTGTCATATTTTACGCATTGGGGCCCCTCTTACCCCACCTCAGCAGTTCGGCCTTTGGACAAAATGCTAATAATGAGCAATGGGTTACTATCTGTACCCACGAAGGTATTAAATTTATACCAAGTAATGCTGGGTCTTCTGACGACGGAGGTCCCTTAGACATTTATGCAGATTGCTTTTTTTGCGTAATTTGCTCTGTGCAACGCCTGGATAGTCCGGTCCTAGTCCAAGATTTCCCAAATAGTGTGAAATCTTTGATGCTCGGGAGCAGGTTGAGGAACCAAACAGAGCCGACCTACCTAGCTGAAGCATCCTTTGGAAGTATCTTAGTCAGGGCTCCTCCCATAACTTCCTGACTTTTTGTTTTTCACCTTTCATAAATAATTTTTGGCACGGGGTTTTGTTAGCCCTGAGCAACTGGGCGCCACACGAAAATTTGGTGCTGGCTATACCTATGAGGAGGAATAGCAATGGTTTCTATTTTTAAAACAACCTTACTAGCCCCTACCATCAAGTACCACTCTAACGCTCTTAGCTCAAACGGTTTGGCTAAGGTTAACAACAAATCTTGGTGGATATTTTTTGGAAAATTTTTGTGCACGGTATCCATTATCACAATTGTGTTTAACCAACCTGCTGTGGCTGACCACGATCAGATTGATGCAAGTGGGTATCCTTCCGATATACGCGCCGACGGACATGGACCCATCGGAGTAATGGGAGACCACATTCATAAAAGTGGTGAGTGGATGATTTCCTATAGGTTTATGAGAATGTGGATGGAAGGAAATCGTGACGGTACCAACTCTATTCAACCAGACGAGATTGTTACAACCGTAAACAATAGGTTTGCTAATGAGGCGGGCCAACCCAATACATTACGTGTTGTGCCGCTTCGTATGTACATGGACATGCACATGTTGGGGGCGATGTATGCACCAAGCGACCGGGTAACTTTTATGGCCATGGGGCAATATCTTTATAAAGACATGGACCATATTACTTATCAGGGTGGTGCCGGTACCACGATAAGGGGTTCCTTTACGACAAGGTCGGTGGGTATTGGTGATACGAAATTATCTGCATTAATAAAAATTTTGAAAAGTACGGGCCATCATCTGCATCTGAATGTGGGCCTTAGCATTCCTACCGGGTCAATAACCAAGGAAGATGAAATATTCAAACCTAACGGGACCAATAGGCGCGAAAGATTACCATACCCGATGCAATTGGGGTCGGGCACCATAGATCTCTTGCCAGGCCTAACGTATTCGGGGAAATCGCAACAATTGGGCTGGGGAGGACAAATCTCCTCGGTATTGAGAACAAGTGAAAATGACCAGAACTATTCTCTTGGAGACGAACATAAGATAACCGGTTGGACCAGTTATATGTGGCGCCCATGGGTTAGCACATCAATCCGTATGTCTGGGCAATACTCCGGCAAGATTGACGGTATTGATTCCGAGATTGTTTTGCCGGTACAGACAGCTGATCCGAATAACCAGGGAGGTAGGCGTGTCGATGTGCATTTTGGTGTTAACATAGCCGGCCAAAAAGATATTGGGATTGCTGGCCACCGCCTCGCATTGGAGATTGGACTGCCTATCTACCAAGACTTAAATGGACCACAAATGGAAACTGATTGGATTTTGAGCCTCGGTTACCAGTATGCATTTTAAATATATGACATTTGTATGGTTATTCCGTAAACGCTACTTATGAATTGATAAAGAGGGCTCCGAAGTTATGGAGCCCTCTTGTTTTCTCTTTGGGAAACTAAGCTTGCCTTTGTATTTGTTTGGCGGCTATCAGGGGGTAATCAAACGAGAAAAAATCGTCTTTCAATACCCCCTAAAAGGTAGACACTTTTGGCGGGACCGTATGGGAACTGGTGGGCAAAAATGGCCTTGAAACTGTCTACCCCCATTGATAATAAAGGAAAAGCAGTAAACTGAAAATCCGCGTGTCGGGTGTTCAATTCACCCCCTGGGCACCACTTTTCCCATAAATAACAGTTACTTAAGATAGGTCCAAATGGGGCGTGGGAAAAGGTAGACACTTTTGACAGAAAAGGTAGACACTTTTAGTCCCGTTTTGTGCTTTTATATCTTTATACAGAGCTATTTTGCGGATTTCTGGTAAGGATTGCGATAATGATATTTGTACCAAAGACCATCCCGCCCTTTGTCAGCGATGGATCAGAAGCAGATTGTATTTCCGCCAATGAAACTTTTGATGGAACGTGGCCTTTTACGCCCCGTTTTTACCATGGGAATGGTTTTGCTCAACATTATATTGATGAAGGACAGGGTGATCCGATTTTGCTGCTTCACGGGGAGCCAATGTGGGGCTACCTATATCGTAATTTTATTCCTGTTCTCTCCAAGACCCATAGGGTCATTGTGCCTGATCATATGGGTTTTGGTAAATCAGCCACGCCGCAGGATAAGGAGTATTGTTTACGAACTCATACAACCAACTTGATTGGGCTACTGGAGTCTCTGGAACTAGAGGCGCCATTAACTCTATTCATTCAAGATTGGGGTACCAATATAGGTCTTCAGTTTGCTCTCCGGTATCCGGACAAAATTGCCCGTATAATGATAGGGTCTGCTGTTCCTATGCCGCCGACGCTCGATGCTAAGCTACAACGCTTTGGTGTGGCACAAACGGATGCACACGGTCGAATACCCCTTCAGGCGATGCCTGGTGGTCGGGCCGAGCTTCAGGTACCACCGGCACAGGCCGCGGGCGAAATAAGGGTTGCTGCTAGCTCATGGTTTCCTTGGATCCTTACTGGATTGCCCGACGATCCGGACTATGTGTGTCCGGGTCTTGCATCGGAGCGAACCAACCCTCCAAGGGGACGTACCGAGTCTGTATTGCTAAATATCGGTTCTAGTGCCACCCACGTCATAAGTCATTTGATGGGGATGGAAAATAAATCAGTTATTAATGAGACTTGGACCAGGGCTTATTCGTCGGCGTTTCCAACGATTCAGTCCAGTATTGGGGCGTTAAATTTCCCGATGGACGCTATGCACCAGTTAAAATTATCCCCAGAGGCCCAGAAGTTTCCACATGAAGCCGTTACGCCGGAGAATGTAGACGCGTTGAGGGAATTGCCAATTTGGGTGGTGGTAGGACGTCAGGATCACGCTATTTCAATTAAGAATATTGAAGTTGTGTCTCAAAGTTATGGAGGTTGTCCCTATGTGGTCATTGAAAATGCTGGCCATTTCATACAAGAGGATGCGCCAGAGACTATTGTGGCTTTGCTTCAAATGTTTATTCAGTCAACTGGTGGGGCACCACCAAGTTTTGAAAACATGGCTGGAGTTCCACCGCTCAATCTCGGTAGATTGTGAGTTTGAAATAATAAACGTCGTCTTCAGGCGTCATGCGAGTAAGAATCGTCTTCAATACCCCCTAGCAGGTAGACACTTTTGGTGGGACCGTATGGGAACTGGTAGCGAGGAATGGCCCCGAAAGGTTGTACATGCCTAAGTTTTATGGAAACACCTATTTGTGGTTTGCGCTAACTTGTTTTTTGGTTGGGATAATGGGTTGGGTCTGGAGGTGGATACTCGGGTTTTAGTGCAAAGGGGTCATCTGCCTAATAGCTCGGATCTTGTCCGGGCTGGGTATTATGGCTACGGTGGTGCGCTAGACGACAAGGAGTTGATTTGTTCTTTGGCAGGAGATGTTTGCCTAGCGAGAAGCCTGGATTCTGTTGGCTGGCTGGGGTCCGGGTTTTGACGAAGTTGGGTGTATAAGAGCCGTGAAGATGCCCACAAATGGAAGTAGAGCTCTTTCGTGTGGGAATTTATTTGAGAGAATCTTGGGGTTGGTGATTTCTCTGCTGGACATTTCTTGGATCCATAGACTAAGTTGGAATAAGTTGCTTCAGTGTGGTTTCCTGGGGCATAGCCTCTCTTTCATTTTTGAAAAGGTAGCCAATGATAAACAAAAAGATTCTCACTGCGCTTGGTTTACTTTTGTTGTGGGGAGGACTTGGGGCGGAGGCGCAAGAGCGGTTTGCCTTAAGGGGCAAGGCAATTGTATGTATTGATGGACAGGACAACCTCGATAATATCCCTGTAGTTGCTTCAGGCCAAACCGTTCGGGGAGTGTTATTCAAGTTCTATGATGAGACAGTAGAGGTTTACGTTGGCGGGGACGGGGGTTTTAAAAAATCTAGTGTTTTGGCCGAGTACAAAGAGACAGGCAGGCATTATATATGGCTTGAGGATGCCTATATTCCAGCTGAGGAGCGGGCCGAGGGGGCGTCCCCAGCCATAATCCGACAGCATACCCTTAATAGATTTGCTTGGACCAGCACGTATGCCTTGCGAGCTGCGGACGGGGTTTCATGGGTTAAATCAGGGCCAAAGCTACGCTGTGAAGCATTGAGCCACACGGAGGCGGATCAGAGAGCTTCGGCTATTATGAGCCAGCTAGGTCAGTAGCACTTGAAGAAGTGGTCATAAAACCTTATTTGCCGGAAATTAGTAAAAAGATACAGGTTCTGAAACAGAGATTAGTTTCCAAGTAGCGGAAAAGGGTGGTTACAACCCTTAAAAATGGAGCTATATATTGCCTGAGCCTTCCTTCAGGGTGGCTAGTTTGGCCGGCATATCCCAACTAGGTATATCGGCAATTGATGTGAGTAAGCAGAGGTTAATCGTGCTAGGATTGAATTACAGTAATGTTAAATTTTTGCTATACTCACTGAGCAGGGAAAAAAGTGGAAGATAAATAGTGAAAGTTGATCAGAGAAGACCGCTGACCGAACATGATACTGAGGAGCAAACGCTGGGTTGCCGGCACTCCAATCCGAACACATGCCGTAACAATTCTACGAGGAAAAAGTGCGCCTTTGTTAGAGATGACAATATTTGTTTGCTTCCCCCACGTTCTTGGAAAAAGCTCCTCAAGGAATTACAAGAATCGGAGCAGGAAGCGGGGGTTTAGTAGGTATGGGCGGGATCTCAGAGAGTACGGCACCTCTTCCAAGGGAAAAGGTCGTAGCTAAAGTACGATATGTTAATCCGGTATGGAAAGAGCGGGGAGAGGCTCCGCGGATAGGCTCTCGAGAGAGCCGCAGGGCTGCTACCTCCTTTTATGATGTCGAAATTACTGATGTGAGGAATCGTGTGGCCTCCGGTGAGGCTAATTTGGATAAATCAGGTTTCACGATGGATGGCAATGTAACTATGGTAAAGAACTTTAGGGATAATGAAGAAGTCTCTAGGGTTTACCATGAGGAGATGAAGAGCCTCATTTGTCGTGTGACGGGGGCACAGTCTGCGTATGTATTGAATCATTTAGTGCGGACTGAAACTCCTATAGATTTTAATGATGGGTACGCGCGATTCGTGCACTGTGACTATAACGTAAGAACGCTTGATAAATTAGCGGCGGATGTGCTCAGTCGGCATGGAGTGGAGATACAGAAAAATTGGAAGTTTGCTTTTTTTAACACCTGGCAGCCGTTTGATAACCCTGTTGAAAATAATCCGTTGGCATTTATAGACTGGCAGTCTTTGCCTGAGGAAGACGTCATTGATTATTATTACACTGGAAGAAGTGAAGAAGGGAGTTTGGTGGCTGCACCAGTATATAGTCCTTCTCACCAGTTTTGTTATTTTGCTAATATGTCAACGGATGAAGTGTTGATTATGAAGCAGCTCGATTCACGACCGGACCGGTCAGTGTATTGTCCGCATACCTCCTTTGACTATCCAGAAAATGTGGGAGGGCCGCTTCCTCGTAGAAGTATCGAGACTAGGTTGGTAGCCGTTTTCGAGACTTGATAAACGAGGTTCTAGTGAGTGCTGGTTAAATAGCAACACGCGCTTTCAAAAAGTGCAATATGTGAGTTCCAGGGGTCAATGAACTGACACTTCGACCCGAATAAAACTGGTTCTATGGGCTCAAGTATTTAAGAAATTTAAGGGAAGGCCCGCGCGTGGCCAATGAACCTTGGCCAACAATCCACGCCATGAAAGTGTTACGAAGGCTGTTTCTAATTTAGGTCCTCCAAAGCAGATATTGGTGGTAAATGGGTCATCGGTTGGGATGAATTCCTCTGTCCCCCCGTTTGGATTTGCTACCGTTATTCCGCCTGTAACAAGAGTGGCCACACAAATGTTCCCGTTAGCTTCGAGTGCCAGGGAATCAAATCGCCTCAGGCCTCCATCACAAGTTATTAGTCTTCCTCCGTTTAATGATTCGGGAAAGGGCAATTTTTCAACGTGTCCGTCTCCCCTTATGGGGAATCCATACAGTCTCGCCCCCTCTGTTTCTGCGACGAATAAGGTTTTTTCATCTGGGGAGAGGCCGATGCCATTTGGTGTAGTGATGGGCTGAATGACTTCCCGGATCTCAGATCCATCTGGGCGGGCCCAATACACTGCTCCATGATCTCTATCCCGCAATCTGGTTTTCCCAAGATCTGTG
>CACETT010000027.1 GCA_902562525.1 uncultured Alphaproteobacteria bacterium | reverse complement strand
CAGTGCCCAATCAATATATTCGGTCTTCCGCAGTGAGTCCCAATCTTTGGGAGGGCTTTTAGCTATGGAACGCAAATTAGAGGTTTTATCCGCAAGTTTAAGGATTTGTGCACGTGGAGTTTTCTTGGATGCATTGGCGATCTGTAGCTTCTTTCTTTCTTCTTTTCGAAGTGTTTTGTCATCAGTCACTTCGTTTACCAGGTTTGCTACATCATCATTGAAGCAGATAGCTAATTCATCACGTGTGGTGCATGTATCTTCTATCGTATCGTGGAGTAGGGCTGCGGCAATCAAATTAGGGTCTTTACCTTTTGTTGCCTCTGTCACTAGGAGGGCTACTTCAGCCAAGTGGTTAATATAGGGTTCTTGGGCCTCACCTTTTCTTCTCTGTTTGGAGTGCCGTTGAGAGGCAAAATTGAAAGCGCGGGTGACTACGAGTAAGTCAGTCAACAAATTTCTCCATATTTTTGGCCATGAGTTACTCTACTAAAATTGGTCCATTCCCGCCAAGCCCCAGAGTATTATGTGGGAATTACCCGTGAATTTTTCAATAAAAACACCCTTTTCTTTTGGAGAGTTAGCTGCATCGCTCCCAGTCCTACGACATAACTTATTTTGCCACATCTTGAATAGTGACCTGCAGCCAAGTACCTTGTGTTCGCAGCTTTTGCGGCTGAATACTTTTCGAGGGGGGTATCGTTGGAGTTTTTCGGAGACTTTTTTTCTTTCATCGGACGCGTTTCCGTATATTTCCTGGAAACTTATCTCTATTCGACTGCCGAAATCCTTTCTAAGGCAGGGGAGGGGCCAGTTGCAAGCTTCTTTGAGTTCCTAATTTCCATGTTTCTATTTAGTTGTGGGCTGGTTTTGTTAGTTGGAACTCTGCAGTCTTTGAGAAAATGGAGTGTTAACCCACTTATCACGACAGTGGAAAAGTATAATAGGGTTTTTGCTCTCGCAGGTGCATGGGCAATTAGTCTATTGATAGCTGCTATGGTCATAGAGGTAGTATCACGATATTTTCTAGGCTCTCCCACTCAATGGGCATACGAAATGTCTTACATGCTAATGGGAACATCCTTTATGTTGGGTATAGCGTATTGTATGCAAATGAGGCGACATGTCCGGGTAGATTTTTTTTATGATAGGGCATCACCGAGGAAGAAAGCAGTCATTGATATTGCTGGCTACTGTGTGTTGATTCCAATGGTTTTGTGGCTTTCCGCTGGACTCTGGGACTATTTTTATCAAGCCTACCTGGTTAATGAATTGTCTGGGGAGTCAGCCTGGAATCCTATTATTTGGCCCTTTAAATTCACTTTTGTGATGGGTTTTTTGCTGCTCTTACTGCAAACAATAGTTGAATTGATTAAGTGTCTTTCGGTTCTCGCACATGCGAGTAACCCTGAGGTCAGCTCCATGGACGCGAGGTAGCTGTTATGGATGTCAGCTTAGCGTTATGGATGTTTCCGGCTCTAATGGCCATGATTTTTTTTGGGTTTCCTGTAGCGTTTTCCCTGTTTTCAGTAGCATTCGTTTTTGGTGCGATAGCCTTCAATTTTTCTCTGCCGGCCGTCAACCTTTTTACTCAAGTCATTGATTCTGTCGCCTCGAACTCCATTCTTGCCGCGGTTCCACTTTTTATATTGATGGGATCGTTATTTGAACGCTCGGGAATTGCAGAACGTTTGTTTGAGGCAATCCACCTTTGGACCCGGCGACTTCCCGGTGGCTTAGCAGTCGGGACTGTCATTTTGTGTGTGATCTTTGCCGCTTCAAGCGGTGTCGTAGGTGCTACAGAGTCGGTTGTGGGTCTGTTAGCTATCCCGGTAATGCTCCGATATGCCTATGATAAGGGTTTGATAGCAGGGACAATTTGTGCGGGTGGTTCTCTTGGAACAATCATTCCTCCTTCGGTTGTGGTCATAGTTCTTGGGCCTGTCGCAGATGTTGATGTGGGCGGTCTATTTATGGGAATGCTATTTCCCGGCCTAATTTTGGCGGCCCTCTATATTATCTACATACTAGTTCGGTGTAGTATTTGGCCTGAGGATGGGCGTAGACTTCCGCCCGATGAGAATGAGCCTCCTTTGGCCCGTAAATTGTGGATAACAGCTGAGGCATTAGTGCCTCCATTGACCCTAATCTTTGCAGTGTTAGGTACAATTATATTGGGGTGGGCAACCCCCACTGAAGCAGCGGCTATGGGTGCTTTTGGAACAATTGTCTTAACACTAGTGTATGGGCGCCTTAGTTTCTCAGTATTCAAAGAAGCTCTTGTTCGCACCCTTTTGGTTACTGCAATGATTCTAACCATCCTTGTTGCGGGAAATATGTTTGCCAATGTGTTTACGATTTCTGGCGGTTTGATAGGCACTCAACGTCTAGTAGAGGCAGCGGAACTCTCCGGTTGGGCCACTTTGTTTATACTGTTGTTATTGGCATTTATAGCTGGTTTTGTTCTGGACCTAATTTCAATAATTTTAATTATTATACCGATTGCCATTCCACTTATAGAAAAGATTGAGTTTTATGGTATGGATCCCTCGCAGGTCAAAAGTTGGTTTTGTGTATTGTTTCTAATAGTAATACAGACTAGTTATCTGACGCCCCCGATGGCACCTGCTATCTTTTATTTGAGAGGGATAAGTCCGCCTGAAATTAAGCTGTCCCATATGTATAAAGGTGTCGCGCCATTTATTGCGTTAGAAGTTATCGCGTTGGCTTTAGTCATTCTTTTTCCGGGGTTAGCATTATGGCTACCAGAGCAGATGTGGGCGCTCTCACGACATTAGTCATAGTTCAAAGATTAGCACTGGGAGGTTCTAATCATGACATTCACGGACGAACGTAGTCCAAAGTTTGATGTGGTCCTAACCGGCGGGAGAGTTATGGACCCTAGCAACGGGTTGGATGAAATTGCTGACGTAGCAGTGAGGGATGGGAAAATTGCGGCACTGGCTCAATCAGTCGCCGTGCGAACTAATCAATATACTATAGACGTGAGCGGCGATTTAGTCCTGCCTGGCTTAATTGATACTCATGCTCATATATTTAGGCACGTCACTGGTGGTTTTGGGCTTCCTCCGGATTTGGTCGGCGTAAATTCTGGGGTGACAACATTGGTTGATCAGGGCGGCCCGAGTTGCATTACTCTGCCTGCATTTCGAGAGTACATAGATAAGCCTTCAGAAACACAAATTTTGGCCTTCCTTTCATGTTATGTGATTGGGGGTTTAGAAGGCCACTATTACAGCGATCTTTACGGGCCCCACTGTGTTGATGTTGATGCGGCAGTGACGGCAATTCAAAAGAACAGAGATATTATTCGGGGAGTCAAAGCCCACGCAGAGATAGGGGGGTATTCGCGGTGGGGAGATAAGGTTGTCAGGTTAGCAAAAGAAATTGCGAGCCAGGCTTCGGTGCCACTATACATCCACTTAGGGCAGTTATGGCCTCTAGCGGAAAAAGATAGCCCGACGGGCGGTGACCATATTTTACCATACCTGGCTGAACTTGCTGAGCCTGGTGATGTTTTGGCACATCCGTTCACTCGCCATCCTGGAGGGTTTGTGGGCGATGATGGGAAAGTCCACCCTGTTGTTGAAGATATGATTGCAAAAGGTGTCAAAGTAGATATTGGGCATGGCTCACATTTTAGTTTTGACGTAGCCAGGCGTGTATTGGATGCAGGAATAATGCCGGACACATTAGGCGCAGACATGCACGGTTATAACACTAAGATTGAAAATAGTTCTCCCGACGATGAAGGACACCTGTTTGGTGGTGATATACCATTTGGTTTGTGTTCTGCGATGACTGAGCTCCTGGCATTGGGTTTAACACTCGAGGAAATCGTGCCTATGGTAACCTCTGCTCCAGCCCAGATGTTGGGTATAGAGGCGCCAAGAGTCGGTTTGGGAGTAGGGTCTAGTGCAAATATTTCCGTTTTAAAAGATTCTTGTGGGCGGTGGCGGCTGAGTGATAACGATGGAGTGAAAATAATTAGTGACCGCTTTTTGGAGCCAAAGTTTTGTTTTCTAGGCGGTAAAAAGTTTGAGGCTAATGCTTCCATTATTCCGGTGCCGGAAGAAATATGATAGCGAAGAATAGAGGGACAGGTGTAGGCGAATCGGTTCCTAGAAAAGAGGACAGGAGATTCCTCAACGGGAGTGGGCAATTCGTTGGTGATATAGCACTATCACACATGGAAGATGTCGCTTTTATTCGTAGTCCATTTGCCCACGGGCTTATAAATAATATTGAAATTCCGGATAGCCTTCGCCATTCAGTATACTGCGCGAAGGATCTTATCGATACCAAATCTATTCGAGCTGTTTCTAACCTGAAGGGTTTTAAGCCTTCCGACCAACCTTTGTTGGCTTTGGAAAAGGTGCGTTACGTGGGTGAACTAATCGCTGCGTGTCTTGGCGCTACACGGGCTGAAGCAGAGGATAAGGTGGATGAGATCTACGCCGATATAGACCCGTTACCGGTCATCGTGGATATGTTGGATGCTCGTAAACCGGATGCTCCTTTAATACATGAAGATTGGGGAGATAATATTTTCTTGGAGACCCGGATGTCGGCGAGGCAGCCAGAACCCCTCTTATCAGCTCCAATTAAAGTGAACCGAAAATTAAGAATGTCGCGCCAGTGCATGGCTCCGTTAGAAGGACGGGGTGTGGTAGCACAGTGGGATAATCGACTAGAGCAACTGACCGTGTACACATCAACTCAGATACCGCACATAGTTCGCTCGGGTTTGTCTGAGTGCCTGGGTCTAGATGAATCATCAATTCGGGTGATCTCTCCAGACGTTGGCGGGGGATTTGGATACAAGGGTTTGTTGTTGCCTGAAGAGGTAATCGTTTGTTGGTTGGCATTAAAGCGTGGAAACCCGGTTCGTTGGCTAGAAGACCGTCGTGAGGCCCTGACGGCCGCTGCAAATGCCAGGGAACATTACTATGACATAACCTTATGCGCCAATCAGGAGGGGGAAGTGCTCTCGTTGGATGCTCAGGTACATGTAGATGCTGGCGCCTATTCTGCGTATCCGTTCACAGCTTGTCTCGAGGCAGCGCAGGTCGCTAGCATTTTGCCAGGTCCGTATAATATTCCTAATTACAATTGTAAGACTTGGTCTGTGGCAACCAATAAATGCGGTATTTTGCCATATCGGGGAGTGGCTCGGACGGGCGTATGCTATGCGTTAGAGTCTATGCTTGATTTGGTGGCCCGCTCAGTGGGAAAGGAGCCGTTCGAAATACGACTCCTGAACCTGGTGAAACCAGATCAAATGCCTTTTAATAATATTACCAATAAACATTTCGATAGTGGGGACTATCCTGCCTGTCTTCGGAAGGCGGTAGCGGCAATTGATCTTGATTCCGTTCGGAAGCAACAAAAAGATGCCGGCGCAACAGGCCCCATGATCGGAGTTGGTGTCAGTATCTATAATGAGCAGGCGGCTCACGGAACGACAGTCTACTCGGGTTGGGGTATTCCTATGATCCCAGGCTATGAACAGGCGTTTGCCCGATTTAGCCCCGATGGAGAGTTGGAGATTCGGGTTGGAATTCAGTGTCATGGTCAAGGTACAGAAACTAGTCTCGCTCAAATTGCTCACGAGGTGTTGGGTCTGGATATTGCATCTATTAAGATCGTGCATGGGGATACGGCTTTGTCCCCATATTCAACTGGTACTTGGGGCTCCAGAGTTATAGTCATGGCTGGAGGCGCGGTAGCACGTGCATGCGAAGAATTGTCTTCGCGGCTTTGCAAAATTGGGGCCCATTTAATGCAAAGCAAGGTCTCGGACACATATATAGAAAATGGCATGGTGAAGACGCCGGCTCGTCAAATATCTATACAAGAGGTTTCTCAAACTTGGTACCGCCGGCCACAAGATTTGCCGAACGATGTGGACCCTGGTGGCCTTGAGGTTACTGCAGGGTACAAGATGGAGAGGGATGATGGAACGTTCTCCTACGCGGCCCACGCGGTAGTGGTGTCCATAGATCCTGAACTGGGAAACGTAGATTTAATGAAATATGTTATTGTTGAAGATGGTGGAAAGTTGATCAATCCTATGATTGTTGATGGACAAGTCTGCGGGGGTGCGGCACAGGGG
This sequence comes from uncultured Alphaproteobacteria bacterium, assembly GCA_902562525.1. Classification (GTDB taxonomy): domain Bacteria; phylum Pseudomonadota; class Alphaproteobacteria; order UBA7887; family UBA7887. Next base: position 13,492 of record CACETT010000027.1, on the reverse strand, counting down.
ATAGGAACAGCACTTTATGAGGAGATGCCGTTTGATGAAAATGGTCAGCCCATGGCATCGACACTTGCCGAATATATATTGCCTGGTGCCACCGAAGTTCCAGATATTGAAGTGCAACATATGGAAACACCATCACCATACTCAAAGTTTGGCCAAAAAGGTATAGGAGAAGGGGGTGCCATCGGATCTGTGGCCGCTATTGCCAATGCTGTAAATGATGCTCTGAGCCCCCTAGGTGTCGAAATAACTGAGACCCCTATTACCCCAAGAAGGATCTTAGAGACGATCGCTATGGCTAAACAAGATGGGACACCGGGCTCTTGAAAGCTGCAGCATTTGAATATCACCGTGTGAGTACTGTTGAGGAGGCGTTAGCGGTACTCGCAGAAGGGGATGGCTACGGAAAAGTGCTGGCAGGTGGGCAGTCACTTGGTCCAATGATGAATTTACGCTTGGTTAGGCCAGACGTTGTAGTTGATATAGGTGGAGTTAGATCTTTAACGGAAGTTACTTCAGATAGTGGAATCATTCGGATTGGGGCACGTGTTACTCATTCAGCGATTGAAGATGGGGTCATTCCGGGACCCACCGGAGTATTTTTATCTGAAGTTGCTCATGGAATTGCCTATCGCGCTATACGAAATCGTGGAACCTTGGGGGGCAGTCTGGTACATGCAGACCCAGCTGCCGATTGGCTCTCGGTACTAATTGTTCTAGATGCAAGTGTTGTGGTGGTGGATCAAGACGGAGAGACTTCCATTAAAGTTAAGGATTTTGTTGTAGGTCCATTTACGACTGGATTAGGGGATAAATCGTTAGTAAGTCGTATTGAGTTCAAAGAACTCACAGGAAAGGCCAAATGGAGTTATTTGAAGTCATCTAGAAAACCAGGTGAGTTTGCTGATGCCATATCTATTTGTTTGAGAGATGAAAGCGAAGGGATTTTTCGAATTACAGCTGGCGCTATGGATGTAACTCCTAAAATGGTTGACTGTAACCTTTCGGAGTCAAATGAGGAGAAGATTGAGTCACTAATTTCTCATCGAAAGGGATATCAGAAAGGTCTGCATTGCACCTTATTGCAACGATCAATCCATGAGGTCAAAAATTGAGTAATCACAATATTAGTCTTGATGTAAACGGGTGTCTGGTTGAGGCTAGTGTAGAGCCACGCCAGAGCCTTGCTGACTTCCTGCGGGAAAATTTGGCGCTTACGGGAACGCATCTTGGATGCGAGCATGGTATTTGTGGTGCCTGTACGGTGTTTATTAACGGTGTTCCAGCGCGGTCGTGTATTGCACGGGCTGTTTCCTGTGAGGGAGACGAGATAAAGACAATAGAGGGTTTTGTGGATGATCCATGGATGGAAGCAATCAGGGAAAAGTTTTCATCTGAACATGCCTTGCAATGTGGTTTCTGTACTCCGGGAATGTTAGTAACTGCATATGACATTACAAAGCGAATTCCTGATGCGGATGAAGCGCGAATAAGAGTGGAGCTTGCGGGGAACCTTTGCCGCTGTACTGGCTATAAAGGGATAGTGAATGCAATAAAGGGTGTCTTGAAGGATCAAAAGGATGTGTCATGAAGATTCTTCAACAGTTTGAGGTAAGCCATTCCAGGGAAAAGGTATGGGAAATCTTTGATGACCTAAGTCGCGTTGCTTCGTGTTTTCCCGGTGCGCAAATTACACGGCCGCTGCAGAATGATTCATTTTCTGGTCAGGTTGCAATGACGCTGGGGCCTATGCGGTTGCAATTTAAGGGTGACGGCAGCTTGTCGAGAGATAAAAATAATTGGCGGGGGACGATACAAGGAGATGGGGCGGACACGGTAACGAAATCAAAGGCTTCAGCCATTCTGGCGTATTCCTTATCAAACAGTTCAGAGGGTGGTACCATTGTACAGGTAGAAGTGGAGTATAAATTGTTTGGTGCATTAGCCCAGGTGGGAAGGCCGGCTCTTGTGCAAGAAGTGGCGAACCATCTTACTGGTGAGTTCAAGAAAAATCTCAACGAACAAATAGTTGGGGAAAATCCTCTCGAGAGGCAAGAAAGGCCATCTAATTCTTCACTGAATGTGATAGGCTTATTTATGCGTATGCTAGCTGTTCGTTTTTCCTTTTTCAGGAGTTTGTTCAGTAGAGAAAAAAACGGTAATTTGGGAAACCGGCATCAGTAGGAGGCAAAAATTATGGATATCGGGGTATATTTCTTTTCAACAGCTTACTCTATTGGAATAGAGGAGTTAGCGGTAGAGCTGGAAGAGCGTGGCTTCGAATCTATGCTGATCCCTGAGCATACACATATCCCGGCGAGCCGCAGGACACCTTGGCCGGGAGGGGGTGATTTGCCTAAGGAGTATTACCATACCTATGACCCATTTGTTGCGCTTTCCTTTGCTGCGGCGGCTACAAAAAGCCTAAAAATTGGAACAGGAATATGCCTGCTTCCCCAGAGAGATCCGATAGTCACAGCTAAATCTGTAGCAAGTCTGGATGAACTTTCCGGCGGTCGAGTAATTTTTGGTATCGGTGGTGGGTGGAATGTAGATGAGATGGAGAACCACGGTGCTAAATATTCCAGCCGATTTAAGCTGCTGCGTGAGAATGTCTTGGCGATGAAGCAATTATGGACGGAGGAACAGGCCGAGTTCCATGGGGAATTTGTTGACTTTGATCCTGCATTTTGTTGGCCAAAGCCGCTACAGACACCACATCCACCGATAATTTTGGGGGGCGAAACAGATTACACCTTGAAACGGGTTGTCGAATTTTGTGATGGGTGGCTTCCTCGTCCTCGTGCCGATATAGAAGATGGAATGAAACGGTTGCGTCGTATTGCTGATGAGGGAGAGAGAAATTTAGAAACTATCTCTGTGACAGTATTTGGGGCGCCCCCGAAACTAGAAAAGTTGGAGCAATATAGGGAAATGGGAGTGGACCGGGCCTTGCTGCAAATCCCGACGCAAGACAGAGAGTCGTGTCTAAGAGTATTAGATAGTTATATGCCTTTATTGTAGGGCCTAGTTCTTGTAACTAGGATCTATCCTATCCAATTTGCGCCTCAGGGCGGCAAATTCTATTGTGCCCATGCCACCTTCTGTTTCAAGCTCTGAGAAGTGATCCATGTCCCTACCAGATTTATCTGCTATTTGGCCGGGTAAAATATTTAGGGTGCCAGCTGCGGAAGCATCAAGTTGGATTTGGCATGCTCTTTCGAGGCGGTAGAGGCGAATAAAGGTCTCGGCAACGCTTCCTCCAACAACGAGTAGCCCATGGTTTCGTAGAATCATTGCTTTGTTTTCTCCGAGGTTTTCAAGAAGTCGGCCTCGTTCATCCTCGTACAGACTTATGCCCTCGTAGTCGTGGTAGGAGATCCGGTTATGAAACCCTGTGGATACCATGGAAATAGATTGGAGACCCTCCTCAATGGCTGCTACGGCCATCCCTGCTCTGGTATGGGTGTGCATGACACATTTATTTTCCTTCGAATGGGCCATATGGACAGCAGAATGGATTACAAATCCCGCTTTATTGACCGGATGTTCCGAGTCACCAATAATATTTCCATCGATATCAATTTTGACCAAGTTCGAAGCTTTTACTTCGTCGTAGGATAGCCCGTACGGGTTTATCAGGAAGTGAGGGTCTCGCCCCGGAACCCTAGCCGTCAAATGGCCAAAAATTAGCTCGGTCCAACCAAAGTAATCTACAAGTCGGTAAGCAGCTGCCAATTGTACTCGCAGCTCCCATTCAGCGTCTTCTCTTGGAAAATTCTCTACGCTATTTTTGTTCACAACAGAAGCCATTATTTTCGCCTAACGTTTTGTTATTGCAGTCTTGTTGAAACCTACCAAATTACTATTATTCAATTAATTCCCGTTGGGATGAATCCAATTGAGGGTGATCTTTAACGGTACATTCTGCGAGTTCAACATGCTGAATACAAGGAATTTATTGGATGTATGAGCCCAAAACCATAGTAACCATTAGAGGGGATGATTGGTGTATCAACGGGGAGCCAACTTATAAAGGAAGATTTTTTAGAGAGTTAAGGGTTGAAGGATTGTTGTTGAACTCTCGAATGGCCAACGGGATTTTCGATGACCTGAACTGCGTAACCCAGGATTTATGGTCCTATGTAGACACCGGTATGTGGGACGCGGAACGAAATACAAAAGAGTTGACGGAAATGTTGCCAGTTTATTGGCGATATGGTCTTCGGGCAATTAGCGTTAACATGCAGGGTGGCTCCCCACTAGGCTACTACAGGGGGGAAGAGGCCTGGATCAGCGAGCTTGCCCGGCGGGTTAAAATTTCCCATCCCAGGGCAACTAATGCGGATATATGGGAAGGCCTGGAGAGCCTTGAGCATCAACCTTGGAATTCAAGCGGCTTTACGTCGTCAGGTGAGATTTTACCTGGAGTACTTACACGGTTGCAAAAGGTTATTGAGGGGGCAGATAAAGCGGGTTTAGTCATTTGCCTAGGATTGTTCTATTTTGGTCAAGACAACAGAATAAAAGGGGAAGAAGAAATACGTTCGGCTGTCAAAACGATTTGTCAGTGGATCTTAGATAGTGGGTATAGAAATGTAATAATAGAGATAAATAACGAAGCAGATATTCCTAGGTATAGTCACGAGATACTGAGGGCAAAAAGGGTGCATGAGCTTATTTATGATTCACTTAGTATTTCCGACGGAGATCATAGATTATTGGTTGGAACCAGCTTCACGAGGAGAGAGTGCCCCTCTTCGGAGGTTTTGGAGGCTTCAGATTTTATTTTGTTACACGGTAATGGCGTTGATGAACCAAGTGGTATAGCTCACATGGTGGAAAGAGTGCGCCTCTCGGATGCTTATCGGGGGCAACCAATCGTTTTTAATGAAGATGACCATTTTGAGTTTGATTCCCCCCGTAACAACTTTTTGGAGGCTCTTGAGAGTAGGGCAAGTTGGGGGTATTTCGATCCAGCAGCAGCTGCAAATGGTGGTTTTGCTTTTGGTAATTACACAAGTGGATTTCAAAATCCACCCATAAATTGGACTATCAACACACGCCGCAAGAGAGAATTTTTTAACTTTCTAAAACAAGTTGTCGGTAATTGAAAAAGCTGAGGGGGTATTGGTGGTAGTATGGAGTACGTAAAACTTGGCGCTACTGAAATTATGGCCAGCGTCGCTGGCCTCGGGTGTGGTGGTAGTAGTCGGTTGGGAAAAAGCACGGGCAGAAGTCAGAGTCAGTCTATAGATCTTGTAAAACAATCGTTGGATTTAGGTGTGAACTTCTTTGATACAGCAAGGGTGTATGGAACAGAAGAAATAGTTGGGTTGGCTTTAAAAGGAGAGCCAAGAGACTCGGTGATTGTATCGACCAAAAGTTTGGTCAACAGAGATGGTCAGGTTGTGTCTGGGCATGAAATCATATCAAATCTAGAGAAATCCCTGAAATCATTGAGAATGGATTATGTTGATATTTTTCACTTGCATGCAGTGTTGGCAGAGGATTATGCCCGTGTAAAGGAAGAGCTTGTCCCTTTTTTGTTGCGTGCCCGGGAAGACGGAAAGATCCGGCACTTGGGAATAACGGAAAGTCCTCCGTTTGACGCCAAACATACTATGCTTGTTGAGGCATTTGAGAATGATTTCCCGTTTGAGGTCATTATGGTCGGCTTTCATTTAATGCATCAAAATGCTCGCTCATCAGTGTTTCCAGTCACTCTTAGAGAGCGAATTGGGACACTAATTATGTTCGCCGTTCGCAGCATCTTTAGTAATATGGAATACTTAAATTCGACCTTGCAGGACCTTTGTCAGGATGGATTGCTTCCCTCGAGTTATAGTGATGTGACGGCCTTGGAACAATTACTCGTAAAAACAGGTGGAGCGGAAACGATTATCGATGCAGCCTATAGATTTGCGCGGCATGAGTCTGGTGCTGATGTTGTGCTCCTTGGGACAGGTAGTCGTGAACATATGGAAGCTAACATAAATTCTATCCTAAGAGGTCCGTTAGACCCTGAGGTATTGTCTGTGCTTTGCAGAGATTTGGCCCACTTAGAGGGCATTGGATTGGATCTTCCCCAAACAAACCAAACTAAGAAATAAAATGGGGTAAGTGGCGACATGGTGGTCCCGGGGAGTTAAGTCAGTATTTGCAGTAGATGGGGACAGTGCTTCCATGGGGCAAAAGTTTCATTAATTCGGCCGATTCCGGTTATGTCTATGCTTGGAAGAAATCTCGATATTGTTGCTCTCGTCTCAGACATTGGAACGGGGTTTTTTTCTGATTGGCTTAAGATTATATTAGAAACATTGATACCCTTTGAGGCCAAGGCCTTATAGGCGGTGAGGGTGTGGCTAATAGTCCCTAGATACGTTCCTGCCACTAGAATAGTGGGTATCTTCAGGCTCGATATCCAGTCAAGTACCGTGTGCTCTGCATCTAATGGGACCATGGTCCCCCCCACACCTTCGATGAGGGTGACAATATCCTTGGAAGTATTTGTGCTAATTGAGGTCCTGCAAAACTCTACAAGTTGGGCAAAGTTGATGCTGCGGCCCTCACGAGATGCAGCCATATCAGGAGACAAGGCAGCCTTAAAGCGCCAGGGCGAAATCTGGCAGACGTTCGCATGGGAAATTTCCAGGCCCATGCTCTTCAACAAAATCCCGGAGTCGGTAGAATCAATTGAACATTCCTCGTAGCCGCTGATTACCGGTTTAAGCACTTGGACATTCTTTTGGGCGTCGGTTAATTGGTAGCCAAGGGCCGCAGTAACAAAAGTTTTGCCTATGGAGGTGCCCGTAGAAGTTATGAAGAAAGCAGTAATGATATTACTCCTTTGATAAATCTTGGTTGACTAGTTGCGCAAGCCGCTCGATGTCCTCGGGAGTATGAGCTGCTGTAAAGGCAAATCGTAGTCGAGATGTGTTTTGGGGAACAGTTGGCGGTCTTATGGCAGTTACTAAGAACCCGTGGCTGAGTAATTTTTTTGAGGCAGAAAGAGTTTTAATTGCGTCATGCAGTACTAAGGGTACAATGCTACTTTCAGCCATAGGTAAGTTTGTTAATCGCGTGAAGAGTTGAGCATTTTCTAGGGGTTTTTTTACCAAACTTGGGTCTGTTTCAATGATCTCAAGTGCTGCAATACTTGCTGCAATAACCGCTGGAGGCAAGCCGGTTGAATATATTAATGTCCGTGCCCTCGTCCGAATCAAATCAATAACCGGTTTAGAGGCGCACAGGTAACCTCCGTACGTCCCGATCGCCTTAGACATAGTTCCCATCTGTAGAGGGATATCCAACTTCTTGCTTCCACAAAATCCGGACCCTTTCCCGCCCCCAAGTACCCCCACGCCATGGGCGTCATCCGTCATTAACCACGCATCATATGTTGAGCATAGGGAGACGATTTCTGGCAGGGGAGCCAGGTCGCCGTCCATGCTGAACACCCCGTCGGTGACGACCATTGCATTTTTATGCCGATAGCGATTTTGCTCGAGAAGCTCCTCAACATGGCTAACGTCATTATGCCGAAATTTCTCTACTTTGGAGGAGGAGAGATGGCTGCCAGCAAGGATGCAAGCATGGCTCAACTCGTCGACGATAATTAGGTCGTTCTTGGTGATCAAGCTGGGTATGATTCCAAGATTTGCGAGATATCCTGACCCGAATACGCATGCGTCCTCAGTTTGTTTAAAATTCGCTAGCTTAGTTTCTAGTTTCCGATAAAGAGGATGATTGCCGGTTACTAGACGGGAGGCACCGGATCCCACGCCATAATCAAAAAGGGCTTTTTCTGCTGCGCTAATAATACGTGGGTCGGCAGCGAGATTTAAGTAATCGTTGCAGGCAAAAGAAACGAGTTTCTTGCCTTCTCTTACTGCCATCGCATTTGTCAATCTGTGGGTATCAACTATCTCACGTCGAAGGTGTTTTTCTTCAAGGTCAGTAAGTTTTGCTTCGGCAAAATGATTGAGTGAGTTCATTTGAATGGTATGCTAAAAACAATCTGTTTTGGTAAAAAATAATTTATAAAAAGGTTTGATATAGTCTATTTTTTCTACAAGTAGTCGGCGTTTTTAAAATTCACAGTATCACGTTTCCCTCGTGGAGATATTACGAGTAGCCAAAAGCGGAAGTCACCGGTTCAGCTGAAAAATTATGTTGGTCCATTATATTGGTAGGAAGTTAAGATTGTCTAATGAAAGTGTAGGATTTAAGAAGCCAAAGTGGTTTGTAGATGGTTTCCCCCATATTTGGCTTCCTTATACACAGATGAAGACGGAACCGTTAGCTGTTCCAGTTGAGAAAACACTTGGCACCCACATTTACCTTTCGGATGGAAGGGAATTGATTGATGGGATGGCCTCATGGTGGACGGCATGCCATGGGTATAATCATCCCCACATTCGCAGTGCTGTAGAAAAACAATTAAAGGAAATGCCCCATATAATGTTTGGGGGATTAGTTCACAAGCCCGCGCTTACTCTTGCCTCAAAGCTTGTTAAACTTCTTCCTTCTCCTTTAGAGCGAGTGTTCTTTTCCGAGTCTGGATCTGTGGCCGTAGAGATTGCTATGAAAATGGCCATACAATTTTGGCTAAATAGGGGAATAAAGGGGAAACATCGGCTAATTAGTTTTCATGGTGGATATCACGGAGATACCCTAGGAGCTATGTCCATATGCGATCCGGAAGAGGGTATGCATTCCTTATTTCAAGGTGCTCTTCTGTCGCAACATGTAGTGCCCCTCCCTAAAAATGAGGATGAGTTAAAGGTATTTGAGCAGTTTATTGAGGAACATGTAACTGAGTGTGCCGCTGTTATAATAGAACCACTTATTCAAGGGGTCGGAGGCATGCTGATGTATAGCCCTGAGTGCCTCCAGGGTATCTCTGAGATATGTTCAAATCATGAGTTATTATTAATTTTCGATGAAATTTTTACTGGTTTTGGGAGGTCAGGGCAGATGTTTGCCATGGAGGAGGCCGGAGTAGTCCCTGATATAGTTACCTTCTCGAAAGCTCTGACCGGTGGCACAGTAGCTTTGTCAGCTACTATCGCGTCGCCGGAGGTCTTTAATGCGTTTTTGTCTATGGATGATGGTGCTGCCCTAATGCACGGTCCCACCTATATGGCAAACCCGCTCGCATGTTCTGCCGCGGTCGCTTCTCTGGAATTATTTGAAGTAGAGCCTAGAATTGCCCAGGTATCCCAGATAGAGATTTGGCTTACGGAGTTGTTGAGTGAGGCGAGGGCTCTCCCGAACGTGAAAGATGTGCGCGTAAAGGGGGCAGTAGGGGTTGTGGAGCTCGCAGGCAACTTGCCTATCGATTGGTTGAGGAGAAGATTCATTGATAAAGGGGTATGGATACGTCCCTTTGGGAATATAATCTATCTTACACCGGCATTTTCCATAAATAAGGCTGATCTTTGCCACCTGGTGGAATCCATCATTCAGGTGATAGAGGAGATGAATAGTCGTGGTGATGCAAGGGTATAGAATTTATTCCCAGTCTTTTTTGTTGTGAGTATTATGAATATCGAGAGAGGAAATTTTTCATGATTGATCTTGATGGGGCAGTGGTAATCGTGACTGGCTCAGCCAGCGGGACGGGTGCCGCGACGGCGCTTTGTTTGGCTGAAAAGCGCGCTAATGTAGTAATCAATTATTCTCGTTCGAAAGAGAAAGCGGAGGAGGTTGCGAGTTCGTGCTCCAAATTTGGCGTTGAGGTGCTCGTGCAGAAGGCCGACGTATCTAATGATGGAGACTGCCGCTTGTTGGCAAAGGTGGCTCTTGATAAATGGGGTAAGATCGATGGCCTTGTGAACAATGCGGGGACAACCCAATTTTGTCCCCACTATGACTTGGATGGTCTTTCGGGGGAGGATTTCCAGAGGATATATAGTGTAAATACCATAGGTCCATTTCAGATGATCCGTGCCGTGGCGCCCGCCATGAAGGAGAGTGGTTGTGGAGCTGTTGTGAATGTGTCCTCGGTGGCAGGAACCCAAAGTATAGGTTCTTCATTGGCGTACGTAGGATCCAAGGGCGCACTAAACGCTATTACGGTGGCTCTTGCTCGAACGCTAGGGCCAGAAATCAAGGTCAATGCGGTGTGTCCGGGATATATAGAAAGTGGCTGGCATCGAAGGGGCATAGGAGAAAAAGCTACTGATCGAATGGTGGAGGCGATGAAAAAGACAACCCCATTGCAAGCGATTAGTACGCCCAAGGATATTGCAGATACCGTCGTTTGGTTGTTAGAGGGTGCTCCAAACATAACCGGTGAATTATTTACTATTGACGCAGGGATGGGCCTTCTACGGGGTGGTCTTCCAGCGAGACAGTAACAAGTGAATTAAATACTTAGGAAGAAGTTATGGGACCTCTTGAGGGATTGAAGGTTTTGGATTTATCGCGGGTTATAGCAGGGCCTTATTGTTCGATGCTGCTCGGAGATCTAGGAGCAGATATTGTTAAGGTAGAGCGGCCGGACGGGGAGGGCACTCGGAATATTGAGCCCACTGTGGGCAAAGACAGTTTATTTTTTATGGCCTTCAACCGTAATAAGCGGAGTATGACCCTTAATTTCCGTAACAAGTCTGGTCAAGAGACACTCCGGAAATTAGTGGGGAAAGCGGACGTTTTGTTAGAAAATTTTCGGCCTGGAACAATGGAAAAAATGGGGTGCAGCTGGGAAGTCCTTCATGAAATAAACCCACGTTTAATTATGGCGCGAATTTCCGGGTACGGACATGAGGGGCCCAAGTCAGATCGTATTGCAATCGATCCGGTGATTCAGGCCGCTAGTGGCCTCATGTCTATGACCGGCCCAAAGGAAGGACCGCCAACCATGATGGGGGTAACTGTAGTCGACCATGCGACTGCAATGTATGCAACGGTGGCAATAACAGCAGCCCTTCAGGCCCGACATTCTTCCGGTAAGGGACAGATGGTGAGGGTAAATTTAATGGATAGCGCATTGTCCTTGCTCCAGGCATCAATTCCTGAATACCAACTATTTGGAAAGAAGCCAGCCAAAATAGGGGCTGCAGACAGGTTTGGCGCTCCTGTTAATTCGTATGAGACTAAAGATGGGAAGAAAATTCAAATTGCAGCTGGGGGCGCCATGCACTTTCCGCGTTTTTTAGATGCTATTAAAATGCCTCATCTAATTTCAGACCCTAGATTCATGGAGGGTTCGAATCGTTTAAAGAATGCAGAAGCGCTGGATTCAGAAATTGCACCGTGGATGAGGGCACGTTCAGCTGAGGATATTTTAGAAATTATGGTGGCCGCTAGTGTCCCATGTGACATTGTTGCTGAAATTACGGACGTCGTCAGTGATCCTCATTTAAAAGAGCGAGGTCAAATCATCGAGGTTGATCACCCAGATGTTGGTCAGTTTAAAATGCAGGGATTTTTTGCAAAGTTTTCGGAAACAGAGATGGCTCTCCGATATGGTGTTCCTTCTGTTGGGCAACATACCAATGAAGTGTTGAGCGAATGGCTGGGTCACGATGCAGAAAGCATCTCAAGGTTGAGGGAGGAGGGCGCGTTATAATGAAGCCTGAGCGCTATCAAGCAAACCAGTGCCGAGCTTGTCTTCTAAGAGGGACTAGCTTATTTCAATTGCGAGAGTTTCTTCTTCAATCATGCCTGAGTCTTCAGTGATGTGGACGGCGATCACCTCACCATCGGCTTCCGCTTCAAAAGGGACTTCGGTTTTCATAACCTCAAGAATAAATAACACATCACCGGCTTTGACTGTATCTCCTGGCTTAACCAGGACTTTCCAAACGGTTCCTGATACATCTGTGTGGATTTTTTGGGCCATTTGTGGGTTCCTAATTTAATGGGCTATATGATGTACGATAAAGGTTTGTAATGATTTTTTGGCAAGAGGTGCAAGAGTTAATTGGGGATTTATAAGATATCGGGGTCGTGCGGATGAGTTCCAAGAAGGTTATCGTGGTAGGCGCTGGAAACGCTGGTCTATGTGCGGCGTTAGCTGCACGAGAGCAAGGAGCGAATGTTTTGGTTCTGGAATGTGCTCCTGAGGCAGAAAGAGGGGGAAACTCAAGATTTACGGCGGGAGCCATTCGTGTGGCTTACGAGGGAGTCGAGGAGCTCCGAGCGCTGATGCCAGATTTATCCGATGAGGAGGTTAATACCACCGATTTTGGCCAATATACGAGGGAACAATTTTTCGACGATATTGCCCGTGTGACTGAATATCGTGCCAACCCGGACCTCGTTGAGCTTCTGGTGGGTCGAAGTATGGATACCTTGTTGTGGATGAGGGAGAAAGGTGTTCGGTTCGCTCCTATATACGGGCGCCAAGCTTTTAAGGTCGATGGCCGCTTTAAGTTCTGGGGTGGGTTGACAGTTGAGGCATGGGGGGGCGGCCCAGGTTTAGTTGATGCCTTGTTTCTCGCAGCGAAGCAGTCGGGGGTTGAGGTTTACTATGGAGCTCGTGCTCTGAGCCTTATCCGCGAGGGTAATACAATTTGTGGAGTAACCATCAGTAAGGGCGGTAAACGGGAAGATGTGGCGGCAGACGCAGTGGTGCTTGCTAGCGGCGGATTCGAAGCAAATTCTGAATGGCGTACTAGATATCTCGGGCCTGGATGGGATTTGGCAAAGGTCCGTGGCACTCGTTTCAACATGGGAGACGGTATTCGAATGGCTTTGGATGAAGGTGCTATGCCGTATGGGAATTGGTCAGGTTGCCACGCAGTCGGGTGGGAGAGGAATGCGCCAGAATATGGAGATCTAACGGTGGGTGACGGATTTCAGAAGCATAGTTATCCCTTTGCTATTATGCTGAATGCGAATGGCAAAAGGTTTGTAGATGAGGGAGCAGATTTTAGAAACTACACGTATGCAAAGTATGGAGGGGAAATACTAAAGCAACCAGGTCAATTTGCCTGGCAAATATTTGATTCAAAAGTAGAGCACCTTCTGCGTGATGAATATAGAATTCGCCAAGTGACCAAAGTTAGCTCTGAAAGCATCGAGGGATTGGTTGAGAACTTGGAGGGAGTGAACTCGTCAGAAGCACTTCGTACTATATCGGAGTACAATAACTCGATTTTGGATGATAAGGAATTCAACCCAAATATTAAGGATGGAAGAGGGACTGAGGGGCTCGTTCTTCCCAAATCAAATTGGGCTAATCGGATAGATAAACCCCCTTATAGTGCTTACGCGGTGACCTGCGGAATCACCTTTACTTTTGGAGGGCTTAAAATAAATCAAGAGGCTCAGGTAATAGATACTTCGGGATCAAAAATAGGAAACTTGTTCGCAGCAGGCGAACTGGTTGGAGGCTTGTTTTACTTCAACTATCCGGGCGGAAGTGGTTTAACCTCCGGAGCCGTATTCGGGCGTATAGCGGGAACCTCGGCGGGGAAGATAGGGTCGCTGTAGCGGTAGCTTAGATCTGCAAGGGTGGGCTGGTAATGACCAGGAATGTTAG
>CACETT010000026.1 GCA_902562525.1 uncultured Alphaproteobacteria bacterium | reverse complement strand
TGAGGGGCATACGGCACTCTCTGTCGCATTGGCTAATTGCGCTCCAGGTCTATCTGTGGTGAATATTGATAATGGCTATGGTGCTGCCTGCTCTGCTCTGCGAGCCCTGCGACAGATTAGGTCCCGCTAGGAAAAACGGATGAGGTCATACACGAAGTTTGCTTCTCTAGGGAAATTTAATGCGGGTTAACTTAAGTTATGGTAAAGGGCATCTTCCCATCAATCTCTCTGATGATTGGGAAGTGACTGTGGTGCGCAAACCTAAAATGAATATACATAATGACCCAGCAGCAGCTGTGGAACGGGCACTTAGGGCTCCTGTAGGATGTGACAAATTTGTCAAACCAAATGGGCCTGACACCAGTGTATGTATTTTGGTTTGCGATATAACTAGGCCTGTGCCAAATGGAGTTATTCTGCCAGTATTGGTTAGATACCTTATTGAAGTCGGTGTTGACGCAAAAGATATAACTATCCTTGTAGCGACAGGATTGCACCGTCCAAACGAAGGTGAAGAACTTGCAGAGGTAATAGGAGACGAGTGGGTATTAAATACTGTTAAGGTGGTTAATCATTTTGCCCATAAAGACCTTGACCATACCTATGTAGGGACAACAAAGTCCGGAACGGAGATTAAGCTCGATAAGAGATTTGTTAATGCAAGTCTTCGTATAGCAACGGGCTTGGTGGAACCTCACTTTATGGCAGGGTATTCAGGGGGAAGGAAGGTAATTGCTCCGGGCATAGCCCATGCTGATACCATCACCACACTCCATAATTCCAAGTTCATGTCCCATAGTAAGACATCCAATTGCGTGCTTGAGGGAAACCTACTGCATGCCGAGCAGTTGGAGATAGTAGAAATGATTGGTGGTGCGTATGCAATAAATACGGTTATAGACGAAGATCGAAACTTGTCCTTCGTCAACGCTGGAGAAATAGTAGAGAGTCATTTGGAGGCAGTTTCTTTTATGCAGAAATTTGCCAAAATAACGTTGCCAGAAAAATATTCTACGGTTGTCACTAGCTCTGCTGGTTATCCCCTAGATAAGACTTATTATCAAACAATAAAGGGTATGGTTGGCCCCCTAGAAATTTTAAAAGAAGGTGGCTCATTGATCGTGGCGTCTGAGTGTTCAGAGGGTTTGGGTTCAACTGAGTTTGTTGCTTCTCAAAAGAGCCTTAAGGAATGTGGTGCGGAGTCCTTTTTGGCATCAATTAGAAGAAAAAATAATGCTGCAGTGGATGAATGGCAGACCCAGATGCAACTAAAGTCCATGAGACATGGAGAGGTCTTGCTCTATGCCACAGGGTTGGCTAAGGAACAAAGGGTCTTAACAGGTGTGCACATGATAGATTCCGTTGAAAAGGCTATTGAGAGAAGCGTCATAAGAAATTCTGATCCCAGGGTCGCCATAATACCGGAAGGACCATATGTGATACCAGTTCACGGCGCAGCGGGCCAGATTGGGAGTGTTTAGCGCGGTTTGTTTTTTTAATCCCACTGGCTAAGCCAAATTATCTGGTCAGAAAACTGCTAGAACCTGCATTTCGTGAATGTTTAATAGCCCGGATTAATATTTAATATGTTGCTCGCCCACCAGATATGTCAAAGACGGCTCCAGTAGAAAAAGAGCAATCCTCTGAGGCTAGCCATGCTACTAGTGCTGCCACTTCCTCCGGTTTTCCCATTCTGTTTAGAGGTATTTTCGAGACCATATAGTCTTTATGTTGGTCGGTCATTTGATCTAGCATTGGTGTTTCAATGACAGCCGGCGTAACACAATTACATAAAACGCCGGTTTCCACCATCTCTTTTCCCAAGGATTTTGTCAGCGAAATGACACCCGCTTTGGCAGCACTGTAATGGGCGGCGTTGGGGTTTCCCTCTTTGCCTGCTATTGAGGCGATATTGACAATACGACCGTAGCCCTTGCGCATCATTCGCGGCGCTAGAGCACGGCAACATAGAAAAACTCCAGTTAGGTCTATGTCCAAAACCTTCTGCCACTCTGTGATGCCCATATCCCAAACTGTTGCATTGCCTCCGGTTATCCCGGCGTTATTTATTAATATTTCGACATCTCCCATATGTTCATATGTGAGTTCTAGGCCTCGTTTGATTGAATTTTCTTGTGTGACATCGACCTCAACACTGAACACGTTGCCGGCTGATTTGAGGTCCGCCTGTGCCTTTTCTAGGTTAGGAAGCTCTATGTCCCATAAAGTAACAGTTGCTCCAGATTGTAAGAGCCTCTCCGCTATTGCAAACCCGATGCCGCGCGCCGCTCCTGTCACAATTGCCCGTTTACCCTTAAGGTCAATGTTGTTCATCGCTGGTATTCCTTTTGTCGAATATGGATCTAATAAAGTGATAGTGCATAGTTAATACTGGTCTCGGCGTTCTGTTTGTCTTCTCGTTCAAATAAGCGAGAGGAAAGTCAATTCTTTTTTCGGGACACTAAATCACGAGCATGGGCAATCGCAGAAATCATGTTTTTGGATCGGGCTATACCCTTCCAAGCAATATCAAATGCTGTGCCATGATCTACAGAGGTTCGGATCACTGGTAACCCTAAGGTAACATTCACTGCATTATCAAAATCGGCAAGTTTGATGGGTATAAGGCCCTGATCATGGTAGTGGGCTACAACAAGGTCAAAGTCTCCACGTAACGCTCGGTAAAATACCGAATCACTAGGGAAGGGGCCATCAGCATCTATTCCTTGTCCCCGCGCCTGTTCTATAGCCGGCGCGATTTCATCTATCTCTTCGCGCCCGAAAAGACCTTCTTCTCCAGCGTGTGGATTTAGAGCGGCTATTGCAATTCGTGGTGTTTTGATGCCCAATTTTGATAGATGCTCATAGCCAGCCTTGACCGTCCGCAAGATATTTTCCGTTCGGCAGTCTTCGATGGCCTGAGACAGGGAAACATGGATCGTGGCTAGTATGACCCTTAGCTTGCTCGAATCAAAAAGCATGAAGGAAGTTTGAGATTTAGTCAAAAATCTTAGCAAATCGGTATGGCCGTTAAAGGGGTAGCCAGCTAGATGCAATGCTGCCTTGTTCAACGGAGCCGTGACGATTGCATCTATATCCCCCCGTATGGCAAGATTTACGGCATGTGCCACGTAGTTATACGCTGCATGACCGCCGCCTACGGAGATGGCGCCATCTTGGATAGAAGAGATGTTTTTTGATTTAACATTGGCTATTTGTATTCCTTCTCTTGAAAAATCGAGCTCACCTTGGATTAGGGCATTGGCGCGTGAAATCACATCTTGGTTCCCTATGAGCAAGACGTTACTTTGTTCTTCGGGCGACATAGATGCGAGGGCCTTACACACAATCTCTGGTCCTATGCCGCTCGGGTCGCCTAATGTTATGCCGATTTTCGGCATGGGCTTATTGCTCCTTAAAATGTCGGGAGGATGATATGTTCCTTAGCAGAATAGCTCAAGCGGAGGAAGTATGCGGAAATATAAAGTAGCTGCAATTGGGGGAGACGGTATCGGGCCAGAAGTTCTGAAAGCCGGTATGACTTGTATTCGGGAAGTTGGTCTTCTGGAGGGATTTGAGTTTTCCTTTCAGGAATTCCCCTGGGGTTCTAACTATTATCGAGAGACTGGCTTGATGATGCCGACCGATGGTCTCGCTCAGTTGAAGAACTTTGATGCAATTTACTTTGGGGCGGTTGGAGACCCCAATATTCCTGATGATGTCACCCTCTGGGGATTGCGTATAGCTATATGCCAGGGTTTTGATTTATATGCCAATGTGCGGCCAGCGGTATTGCTTCCAGGAGTTGAGAGCCCTCTCAGGCAGGGATTGGCCAAGGAACTCGATTGGGTAGTGATTAGGGAGAACTCTGAGGGTGAGTATGCTGGTGCTGGGGGTAGGTCCCATCAAGGTCATGGTGAGGAAGTCGCTATTGATACTTCGGTGTTTTCACGAAAGGGTGTAGAAAGAATTCAAAGATACGCCTTTGAAATTGCAGCGCAAAAACCTAACAAGAAAGTAAGCTGTATCACAAAGTCTAACGCCCAGCGTTTTGGGATGGTGTTATGGGACGAGGTTTTTTACGAATTAGCGGAGGAGTATTCCAATGTCGAGACAGATAAGGTGTTGGTAGATGCCGCGGCAGCCCGCATGGTTCTTGATCCAGGTTCATTTGACGTCATTGTGGCTAGTAATCTTCACGGCGACATTCTCTCAGATCTGGCCGGAGCATTGTCAGGCAGTCTGGGCTTGTCAGCGAGCGGCAATATAGACCCAACGCACAATAACCCGTCCATGTTTGAACCGGTTCACGGTTCAGCCCCTGACATCGATCGCTCCGAGATAGCCAATCCAATAGCAACGATTTGGTCTGGTGCCATGTTATGTGAGCATTTGGGAGAAGTAGCTGCCGCCAAAAGACTTAAAGAGGCTATTTGCAGGGTGACGAAGGAAAAGGCAGCGCTGCCCCGGGATCTTGGAGGCCAAGCCAGCACCTCGTTGGTGACAGAGGCGATAGTGGGTTATCTATGAGCGAGGAAAGGCGGGGGAGGGACGCCTATTAAGCCACCTTAAGCTGCCTACTCTCTCGTTCCACCCACTTAAGTAGTTCCATCTTTTATCTCGGGGAGGCCAAGTTTGTGGGCGACAATGTCGGCCAGCGCTAGTGACGCGGTGAGCCCAGGCGACTCAATTCCATACATATTGACTAAACCCTTAATTTTATGCTCCTCCGGCCCCTGAATTAGGAAATCTCCGGCAGCTGATCCTTTCTCTGTAATTTTTGGCCTTACTCCTGCATACCCAGGTTGCAGGGTCCCATCTTTCAACTCAGGATAGTACTTTCGAATGGCGGAGTAGAAGGAGTCAGCCCGTTCGGGTTTAATCTCATAGTCTACGCGATCTATCCACTCGACGTCGGGTCCAAACCGGATCCCTCCGCCCATATCCAGTGTCACGTGGACCCCTAGTCCACCTGGTTCCGGCACGGGATAAATTAGTCTTTGGAATGGAGGTTTGCCTGAGATAGTGAAGTAACAGCCCCGAGCCAGATACCGGTCCGGAATTGTCTTAGGATTTAGTCCCTTGATAGATCCAGCTAGTCGCTGGGCGCCAAGGCCAGCTGCATTTACAACTAGGTTTGCAGCCACGGTATATTCTTGGTCACTCTCTCCTACGGTGAGCTCTATATTATTTTCCCGAATCGTGCCTTTTGTGACGGAACTATTGAACGCAATCATGGCACCGTTATCTTCGGCGTCCCCTTGATAGGCTAGCATCAGGCTATGGCTATCTATAATTCCTGTTGAAGGGGAAAGAAGGGCTCCCACGCTATTTATGGCTGGCTCCATTTTTTCAACTTCCCGCGGGTCCTTAAAAAGTAGATCAGGCACTCCATTGGCGGCAGCTTTGATTTTTAACTGATGGAGGGTCTCGATCTGAAGTTCACTTGTTGCAACGATCAACTTTCCGAGTTGGGAGTGGGGAACACCATGCGAGGCGCAATACCGATATAAGCGATGCTTCCCTGCTACACAGGTTCGAGCTTTTAGGCTTCCCGTAGGATAGTAAATACCAGCATGGATGACTTCGCTATTTCTTGAGCTGGTCTGGGTTCCAATAGTGTCCTCGGATTCCAATACGATAACTTCTTTGCCAGCCATAGCTAGTCTTCGGGCCACAGCAAGGCCCACCACTCCTGCTCCTATAACTATGCAATCAACAGATTCGGTCATCGCCTAATCCAAAAGTTTCCATTGGATACGGTTACCCAGAAAACCAATATCATTCAACAAAATACATGCCTATTGGACACCTCTCTCCAAAATAAACGTTCAATTTGGGAAGTAGTGAGTTTGCTGTTCCCGTTTTTGGTGGGTATTCTGCAATTGGACAAAGAGTAGTGCCTCGACCTAACTCTGATGTTGACCGGTTCTTTCTGAAACGGGGCACAAGAGTGGAAGATAGTAGATGGATAGCGGGAATGTCAGAAAAGAAATACAAAAGCACTGCGGTTTCCTCTCTGAGGATGTCAGAGGTTGAGGCCTTCTTGGACAAGGTTGAGCGTACACCTGTGGTTAGGAGTGCAGGTCGGTCAGGCCGATTAATCTTTGCTTTGGACGCTACTGCTAGTCGTCAGGCCACCTGGGATGTAGCTATGGATATTCAGGCTCAGATGTTCGCCGAAAGCAGTTTAATAGGCCGTTTGTCCGTACAACTTGTCTACTACAGAGGATTCCAAGAATTTTTTGCAGGCCAATTTTCCAGTGACCCAGCCCACATATTGAGAGATATGGCAGGGGTATATTGTGTTGGCGGCCGGACTCAAATCACCCAAGTTCTCCAACATGCCTTAAAGGAGCACAAAAATGCCAGGGTGGATGCACTTGTTTTAGTAGGGGATGCGTGCGAGGAAAATATAGACTTGATTGCAGATTTGGCAGGACAAATGGGAGTTAATAGTCTTCCAGTATTTACGTTCCATGAGGGTCCGGATGTTGAAGGGCGCCGGGCATTTGAGGAAATTTCTCGGCTTTCCGGTGGTGTTTTTAGCGCCTTTGATTCCTCTAGCCCGGAAACGCTTCGCCGATTACTGTCTGAGGTCGCAATTTTTGCTGTTGGTGGCAAGGATGAATTGCGCCGGTTTCAAAAACAAAGTGGGCAGAGATTGATACGTTTTGATCAAAGGGATTAATTTTTTCGGAATTATAGAATGCTTTATTTGAGCATCGGCTGCGCGCTGGTACTTATAGCCTTTGTGCTAGGATGGGCTTTTATAGCGGTAGATCCGGCAAAATTGGCACGGTTTTTGCGCTGGTTTGTGGTCATTGCGGCTTCTTGCTTAGCGTTGTTTTTGGTATTCCGAGGGCAGGCCTTGCTCGCTGCAGCTCCCGCGGCTGTTGCAGCTATCGGATGGCGGGTCTTCAGATTGGTTCCATTGGGTTTGTGGTTTCGGCTTTTTCAAATGGGGCGTGCATTTTCCAGAAATAGAAAATATTCCCGCCATGGCACTCGGACTGGCACTGAAGGAACGTCGACAGTTAAATCTGATTGGGTCCAAATGCGTTTGGATCATGTATCTGGGGCATTGAATGGGACGGTGATTAGAGGCGAATTTTTAGGAAAAGAACTAGATGAATTGGGCATCCCAGAGCTTGAGCGATTATTATTCGAGGTGAGGGAAGATGGGGCATCTCTGCGACTTGTCGAAAACTACATGTTGCGTAGGTTTGGTGAGGAATGGGCGGAGAGGACTAGTGAAAGTAACAGCCAGGCTGAGGCCGATAATCTGAGCCGGGAAGAGGCTTACGAGATCCTTGGTTTACCCCTTGGTGCGGATGAAGAGGCCATACGGAGCGCCCATCGGAACCTCATGGCTAGTAATCACCCGGATCACGGTGGCTCATCTTATCTTGCAACCAAAATAAACCAGGCCAGAGATACGTTGCTCAAATCCTGACCTGTTTCCTCTATCCGTCGTTGAGCAGGCAAAAAGTTTTTGTATACTTGGGACAAGTCATAATTGACGGGTGCGAGAGCTCTCCTTATACACCTACCTCAGGTCCCCTTCGTCTAGTGGTCTAGGACACCGCCCTTTCACGGCGGAAACACGGGTTCGAGCCCCGTAGGGGACGCCATCTAATGCCAGATCCAGATGGCGTAATATAGATTTCCTGAGGCCCCTAAACTGCCAACAGCAGCAGGACCCCCTATTTTGCGCTGCTACCAAAGGCTAGAGCCATGCAAATGCCTGCCGCCAGCGGGAAACGATTACTTTGCCGGAGGATTGCCGTCCACTTTGGGTGCATCTATTTGCAATTGGCCGAGGTGTATCTGATGTGCTCCCCAAATTCGAATATCAGGTTTTAATGAGGATGCATCGTCTAGGGTTCCGGGTTTGATAAAAAGTAAGTCTGGTATTAGGCCAGAGTCGGTCATAATAGGAGATCCACAAGTTGGACAGAATTTTCTGTATAGATATTCGCCACTTTCACTAGAATCTTCGTAGGTTTTTAACTTTCCCTCTGTAATTTAGAGATCATCTCTCGGAACTCCCATTACTATAGAAAAAGCCGTTCCAGCCTGTTTTTGACAATGTTTGCAGTGGCATATGGCGGTTATTGCAGCTTCGCCTTCGATTTCATAGCGCACTGAGCCGCATACACATCCACCCTTTGTATTTGACATAAAGTTTCCCCCAATAGTCGTTGTGATGTAACTATCCGTTATTGGATTAATGCTAAGATGATATGAGCCAGAGAAAAAGCCGTATTCATTTGGTGGAAATTGGGTTTTTTGTTCTTAACCAGCCCTCTGCCAATTGAATTGCCCCTTCCACCGCGCCTGCAGTCATGAGAGGGGCAATAGTCTCCAAAGCACCAGGAGCGTCAGGGTGCCCTAGGCTGGCTGAAAGATAGAACCACTTGTAACCTTCCACTAGGTTCCGTGGGGTCCCCTCTCCGTTAATATGCATTTGGCCAATAGCGTACATTGCTAGTTCATCGAGTTGAAGTGCTGCCTTCCTGTACCATTTCATAGCAGAGGTTTTGCTATGTGGTACCCCGGCGCCCTTATGGTAGAGGACGGCTAAGTTGTACTGAGCTGGTGCATAGTCTCGTTCTGCAGCAACTATGTACCATTTCGCCGCTTGGAGCAGGTCTAACTCGGTTCCTAATCCGTTTTCGAAGAGGACCCCTAAATTGTACTGGGCTTTTGGATGGCCATTCTTTGCAGATATACTCCATTCCTCAAAAGCAGCTGAATAGTCCCCTTGTTTCGCCGCAGATATGCCCTTGTCATAATCTGCCCTGGCAACAGATATGATGGGTTGGGAGAAGAATAATAGAACCGACATGAATAACGCCACATAGGTGGTGGCTATTAACTTTGCTATGTTAGAGTTCAAGTTTTCCACGATCGATTTTCATCGCCATTTAGTTGTGAGCGAGCATTAACACAGGAGATTATGACGTGAATAGACTGCGAGGCAAGGTGGCATTGGTCCTTGGTGCTGGCTCAGTAGGGACTGGTTGGGGGAATGGTAAGGCATGTGCCGTCTTATTTGCTCGTGAAGGTGCTAGTGTCTTTGCTGTGGATAAACGTAAATCTGCTGCCGATGAGACGAAGCGCCTAATTAAGGAGGAAGGGGGTGCTTGTGTGTCATTTGAGGCCGACGCCACAAAGGCCAGATCTGTCAGCGATATGATAAACGCCTGTGTACAAGAATATGGGGCTATACATGTACTTCAAAACAACGTTGGTGGATCAGCGCCTGGGGGGGTTGTTGAGATGTCGGAGGAAGTGTGGGAGGCTAATATCGATCATAACCTTAAGAGTGCCTTTCTTTCCTGTAAATATGCTGTTCCAGTTATGTTGAAATCGGGCTCAGGTTCGATAGTCAATGTGTCTTCCATTTCCGGAATGAGGTATCATCGCGGACGTGATATGGTTTCCTATAGCGCAGCAAAGGGAGGGCTCATGGAGCTTACTCGGGCTGTTGCCTTGAAGTATGCTGACAAAGGTTTAAGAGCAAATAACGTTGTTCCCGGTTTGATGAATACCCCTTTGGTTACCGAAAGAATAGCGTCTCAGTACGGCGACGGGGATGCCAAAAGGATGATCGCTTCTAGGGACGCCATGTGTCCAACCGGAAAGATGGGAGATGCTTGGGATGTTGCTTATGCATCCCTCTTCTTAGCTTCCGACGAATCCAAGTATGTGAATGGAACGGAACTTGTTGTTGATGGGGGTCTCACGGCACGGTGTGGCTAGGGTTTGACCATAGGTGTTGAGTGACTTTCCTTACTGTGCCGCCAGAAACTGCACCAGTTCCTTATTGAAAGCTTTTGGTTGTTCTACGTTAAGTAGGTGTGAGGCGTGTTTTATAATTTTCATCTCCGCACCTATTATGTTTTCCTTGATTAGCTGCGAAGCAGCTGGTGGCGTACTGGGGTCTTCCTCTCCAACTAATAAAAGGGTCGGGCAGCGTATTTCCTTTAAGATGTTTAGTTGTGCCAAAACCTTGATTGCTTCGCCACAATTGGCAAATCCATGCGGTGGGGTTTGTCTGATCATTCCCCGCACTCGAGTAAGACTTCTTGCGTCACTTTCGATGTATGTTTTTGTGAACCATCTTTCCACGGTACTATTCACCAACCCATCCATTCCTTGAGTGTTGGCTATTTCAATTCTTTCGTTCCACGCTGGTGTTGCTTCTGGTGGCATTTGGCAAGCGGTGGCGCAAAGAGTAATGCTATTCACGAGTTGGGGGTGTGTGGCGGCGAAATGTTGCCCTATCATTCCGCCCATGGAAAGGCCGACAAAATGGGTTTGTTCGATGTCTAGAGCTCGTAAAAGAGCAGCCACATCGTTTGCTAAGAGAGGTATATCATATGGAGTATCAGGCGCTTCTGTCTCGCCGTGCCCGCGAGTGTCGTAGCGCAAGATCCGGTAATTATCTTCCAGCGTACCCAACTGAGGCCACCACATTTCCCGGGTAGTCGCCAAGCTATGGCTCAAGGTAATAACCGGGCCATCTGGATTTCCAGTCAGGTCGTATCCCATCAAAATCCCGTTGGCCTCAATTATCATTTTTTGCGCCTTTCACAAATAGTGGTGCCTGCCCTAGCTTTTGTAAAAAATTATCAGGACGAAAGTTTTGATGGCCAATGCGGGTATTCTACGTTTGCCTGGATCGGGCGGATAAGTATGCAAGCATATCTTTTTCACTGGCTGGAAGAGCCCGCTTTCGAAAATCCATATAGCTTTCGTAGACTTTCATGGCGTGAGGGTCTTTCGCAGCGGTATCATACAATACATCGAGGCTGGTACTTAGAAATGTAGAAACAACGTCGTCAGGAAACATCCTAAATTCTACACCCTTTTCTAGGAGTGTCTGGTGGGAATCGGCATTGTGGTAGACGTTTTCTGAGTACAGCCGCATTGTTCCGTTATTTGCAGCAACTTTGACTATTTCCTTTAGGTCATCACTTAGGCTGTCATAAGCATCATTGTTGACTGTGAGGGACTGGTTGGGACCAGGTTCATGGATCCCTGGAAGATAACAATACTTAGCAATTTTGTAGAAACCAAAAGCTAGGTCAGCCCAGGCGTTTCCCCACTCTACTGCGTCTACAACACCAGACTGCAATGAGCTCATAATTTCTCCTCCTGGCATATTTACCGAGGTTGCTCCCATTCTATTAAGTACCTCGCCGGGCAAACCAGCCATTCGTATTTTCATGCCTTTCAGATCGGACAGCGAGTTTACTTCTTTATTATACCAACCGAAATACGAAGGTGGGCTAGCCCCCGATACAAAAGACCGCACACCAAAATCAGACCACATTTCATCCCACAATTCTTGGCCGCCTCCCCAGTGGATCCAGGCTACTTGCTCGTGGCCTGCTAGCCCATTAGGAACTCCGCCAAAGAAGGGAGCCCCAGGGTGCTTGGCGACCCAATACCCGTCCCAACCGTGGCCCATTTCTGCGATACCTTCCCTAACCGCATCAAATAATTCAAACGCTGGAACAATTTCACCAGCTCCATATACTTTAACTTCAAGCCTGCCTTCACTCATTTTGGTTATTTGCTCGCCTATGGCGTTCGCTGTAGTCCCAAGTCCGGGGAAATTTTTGGGCCAGCAGGTGATCATTTTCCAACGTTTCCTGTTCTGTGAAATAGCTGGGGCAGGAAAGCTGGAGGCTACAGCGGCAGCCGCGACGGCGCCACCTTTTAGCAAAGATCGGCGTTTAATGCTCATAGCGTACAATCCAATCATTTGAGTTTGATCAATGATCAGAAAAAGGTAGCACGACCCTTATCTGAATAAAAAGGGTCTGTGAAGAGAAATTCTGACCGAGAGAAGATACTTAGGAGTATTGCTGCTACGATTAAAGTGTGATTGACTTATTTTTCGCTAGGACAGGGAAGTCGGCCTTAGGAAGCGGACCGTTACTGTAAGGATAAGAAGTTGGCGGAGTTTGGTGCTATGGTGGAAATAAAAAAGCTAGATGCTTCCTTTGGCGTGGAAGTTCTCGGTCTTGATTTAAAATTGGAAACTTCTGATACCCTGATGAAGAAACTGACTTCAGTTCTTTATGAGCACCGATTGTTGGTGATCAGGGGGCAGGAAATGGAACCCGAACAATACCTTGAGTTTGGTCGGCAGTGGGGAACTCCTCATCCTCACGTGCTGGATCACGCAAGAATGAAGGGATTCCCCGAGTTATTAGAAGTTGGAAACGTGACGGAACGTGCCAAAGAAGATGCGGTTCGAAATGGCGCCGTTCAATGGCATACGGATCAGTCTTATGAGCGGGAGCCCGCTAGTGCAACAATGTTATATTGCATTCTAGCTCCAGAGGTTGGTGGGGAGACCCAACTTGCAGACCAGGTGGCAGCTTATGCAGCACTAGACAAAAAAACAAAGGCTGCGATCGATACTATGGTGGTGTTGCACCAGTATGGAGCAGGTCCAACCAGGAGTGATGAGCAGGCGGCCGACCCAGTTAAAACGGAGGAACAAAAGGATAATCTGCCGGTGGTTCGACATCCTTTGGTCCGAAGGCATCCTGTAACAGGGCATCGTGCTCTTTACGGGGTTTCCGGGTCTTCTTTTGGAATTGAGGGGCTGGTCCCTGAAGAAGGCGGGGCATTACTGAAAAGGTTAAAGGAGCATGCAATCAGTGAGAGGTTTGTCTACCGTCACAAGTACAGCGTGGGAGATATCGCAATATGGGATACTCTTTCGACTATGCATTCTGCGACACGTATTAAGTATGCAACTGGAAACGCGGACAGGCGCTTGTTGTACAGAATTAGCGTAAAAGGTGCCCCGCTGATTCATGCTCAAGCAGCGTGAGTTTCCGTCGAGAGCTAATTTTAATCATTTTATATTAGGAACGTTGTCGCTGATATGGAGGGTAAGGTTGCAGGACTATTCCCCTGTTAAATTGCCCAATCGTCCCAAATATTAGTTGAATTCGGTGGCGTATCCTCTTCGAAGTTGCGAGTATCTATCCACCATTGGTAGTCCTCACTTGGGCCAAATTTTTCATCATCAACATAAGCTAGGCCATCTAGCTGGAAGTCGCAGGGAATAATGACCCGAACTAATGGGTCCCCATGTTCTGCAGACCGATTAATCCCCGCTGAATGAATGGCTCTTGGGTGCCAGAAAATTACGTCGCCCGCCGAACCTATAAATTCCACAGGGGTTGTTCCTCCAATAATTTTTTCACGTGCTTCTAAAAATTTTTTGGATTTCTCATGGTCCATTCCGCCCCCGTGGGCTGTGTTCCAGTATCGGTGCAGTTCTATGTGGGAGCCTGGCCAAAGCATAAAGCCGCCGCACCCTGGTCTAATCTGGTCAGCGATCACCATGGCTGTTACGTGGGATGGAATGTAGTCAACGTGGACGTTGTATTTTTCTTGTGAGCCAGGTTTGGATGGGAAGACGCAATAGATCCCTCTGACACGTTTTGGAGGTCTAACAGGCGACCCAATCAAACTCTCTACTACTTTTAGCATGTTGGGGGAGTTGGCTATATTTTTGACAAGAAAGTCTTCGGTACCTAGGCCATTTGATCCTTTGGAGCGAATTTTCCAGTTCCTGTGTTTTAGATGCCCCACCTTCAAGGAGTCCGACTCGGTCCATTTGTTCTCAGGTGGTTCTATCCATGTTTGGGGATTATTTTGTTTCATCAAAGAGCGGGGCACGTTAGCCCAAATATGGTCCTTTATTTTCTGAAAGGTTTCTTCATCTTTGATCAACTGCCTCTTGACTATGAACCCTTCTTTCTTGAAATGTTTAATTTCCTGCTGATTCAAGAAGGGTGTGGGATCAAAATAGTCAGGGTCTCGAAAAGTAAGCGGCTCCTTTATAGAAATCTCCGGAGAAATTGCCAGGCTGGCTGCATGGCCTTCATTATAGTCCGCTTCTCTTAGAATTGTTTGTGAGGCCATTTTAACCGATTCCTCCAACGTGTAGCTGACTGGTTTGGCACGACCGTGAAACGAAAAACACTAACCGAAAATCCGACAGGATTCACAATCCAATTAGTATGCGTGCAAAAAGAAAATGTCTATGAGTGATGCCAATACATGGAAGATAATATAGTTATTAGCTGCTGGTAGGGGCCTGATTTGATAATTTTTGCAGTTAATTTAGATTCAGTAACGTCTTTGACAGAAAATTTAATGTTATGATGATTATCGACTCTCAAGTTCATGCCTATGAGGCAAACACTGTAAAACGTCGGTGGGATACCATTCCCAATTGGCCAAAGCAGGTAACAGGAGACCGGATGGTAGAGGCTATGGATTCTCTAGACATAGAGGGTGCCATTTTAGTTTCTCCCTTTTCATTATACGGTTACGATGCTTCTTACGCGGTTGAGGTTAGAACCAAATATCCAAAACGGTTTGGATTGGTTAAACCCGTGGATCCAATGGATCCTCAGGTCGGTGAGATAATTACTGCCTGGAAGGCAACCCCCGGGGCAGTTGGAGTTCGGATCATGATGACGCGAGCTCGTATTTCGCCAAGGCAGCGGATGGGGAATGGCCGTCCAAATTTTGATTTGGTGTGCCGAGAGGCACGTCGTAATGACCTCCCAGTTAACCTGCTGTGCTGGGATAATCTGGAGGCAGCTTTTGAGGTTATTGATCGGCACCCAGAGACCCGGTTTATCATTGATCATCTGGGAATTTTACAACCCATGACGAAACCATTTCACCGCAATCAGTGGGCAGCCTTACCTCGAGTTCTGGAACTAGCCAATCGTCAAAATGCTGTGATCAAAGTGAGTGGGGTGTGTACGCTTTCTATCGAAGGGTGCCCGTTTTCTGACATATGGGAGCCATTAGCCCGGGTATTTGATGCCTGGGGTATAGACAGGTGCTTATGGGGTAGTGATTGGACACGAACTTTTGCTCTAGTCAATTATGAGGAGGCTGTGAAGCCATTCTGCAAAACAGATAGATTAACGAAAAGTGAAGTAGCTGAGTTGATGGGGGGAGCATGTTCAAAAGCGTATGGTTGGAAGCCCGATAATACCTAAGAAGTTAAGCCCTCATTTTTGTAGGTAAGTCTGATAAACAGACCATAAAGTACTAGAATAATTAAAAAAACCGCTAGAGTGGAGGCCGCCCCCGGAGTCGAACCGAGGTACACGGATTTGCAATCCGCTGCATAGCCACTCTGCCAGGCGGCCCATGAATGCCTCAGTACATGTTGAGGCTTTGCAACGATATAGGCTGGTCATGTGCGTGGGTCAAGCAGCAGTGCTGACATAAATGCAATGATCAATTGGTGAACAAGCTGTTACAATACATTGAATAGCGCCCGAAGCATCAGTATAAGTTCGTGGTAAGGGACTCAAAGGCCCTAATCTATGATTGTGCTCTGCCTGTGGTGTCGTCGCGGAACGAATACCTTGGGATAAAAAAGGCTGGAACTTACGGATGCCAGATTATACAGCGATGCGGCAGAACATGGTCGACGGGCAGGTTTTACCAAACCAAGTAAAGCATAAAGCTTTGATTGGAGCACTTGCGGATACGCCGAGGGAGGCCTTTGTTGAAGGAGATAAGAAGGGTTATGTCTATAGTGATAGGCACATTGAGTTAGGAGCGGAACGTTTTTTGATTGGTGCACGTGTCTTTGCTGGGCTAGTTGAAGGTTTGTCTCCATCTGCGGAGGATGTGGCATTGGACGTGGGGTGCGGAACCGGATATGGAACTGCCATCCTTTCAAAGTTATGTGCCATGGCGGTCGGGATCGAAGAAGATTCTGAACTTGTAGGCAAAGCATCAGCTTTACTAACGGAACTAGAGATAGATAATGCTGTGGCAGTCCAGGGTCCTCTTGGCGGTGGTTACTCGAGGGAAGCTCCATACAACGTGATCCTTGTGGAGGGGGCTTTGCCTCAGGTTCCCCAGAAAATAGTTGAACAATTGGCGAATGGTGGGCGTATGGCAGTTGTGGTAAACAGGGGAAGGGGATTGTACGAAGCTACTCTAATAACCCGAGTTAGGGATAGTTTCGGGAGCCGTGTTCTGTTCAATTCCGAAGTGCCTTCATTGCCTGGGTTTAGTGCAGCTCCCGTTTTCACATTTTAAGTTAGGGCATAGTTTGAGAAAAAGGACGGTTATATGAGTAAGATGGTGGGATTGATGGCACTTGGGACGGTGGTCTTATTTTTTGGGTCCACCGCTAACGGTGTTGCCCAAACAAGCGACCTCACGACAGCTATGACTAAAGCGTATAATACTAACCCGGCGCTGTTGGCTGAGCGGGCCGGATTGGGGGCCGCAAATGAGCAGGTTCCCCAGGCCTTGTCTGGCTGGAGACCTACGGTGAATGTGAGAGCTCGTTTCAATCGTGAGTATTCGGATTCTGTCACAGCATTTACATTCTCGGCCGGGGAAAACACAATTAATAATAAATCTTTGTCGTTGGAATTAAGTCAACCTTTGTACAAAGGGGGGCGGACAGAAAACGATGTTAAGAGTGCGGAGGCCCGAGTTCTGGCGGCGCGGGCCCGCATGGCAGAGGTGGAACAAAAAGTACTTCTTGATTCGATCACCGCTTATTTTGATGTTGTGCGTGATCAGCAGGTGCCCCAAGTGAAATGATAAAGTGTATCCGCTGCCTCATTAAAACGATAAGACTCGATGGCCATTTCCACAGAAGAAGTGCAATCAGCCGCTTTTCCCACAAGCCATCGATTTATAGCACCTCCACATTCGCTGGGATCAAAACCTGCATCAAGAGAGCAACCATTCATTTCACCAAAGCGGGCCGCATTCCACAATTTTGTTATAAAATTCCGATATCCGACTATACGCTGCTCAGCTAACTTTATGTCTCGTCCCTGCGCAGCCATAGCCACTAAGGTAAACCGGAGAGCATCGGTACCATAAAGATCCATTAACTCGAGAGGATCAATGATATTCCCCTTGGATTTAGACATTTTTTGCCCTTTTTCATCCCTTACAAGAGCATGAATGTAGATATCCGAAAATGGAGCTTTTTCCATAAAGTGAATTCCCATCATCATCATCCGGGCAACCCAGAAAAAAATGATGTCAAATCCTGTTACTAACACATTACCGGGGTAGTGTTGGTCTAGTACCCGCGAAGAATCTGGCCAACCCAAGGTTGAAAACGGCCACAATGCAGACGAGAACCAAGTATCCAAAACATCTTCATCCTGGGACAAAGCCACTTGATACCCATAGTGCTCTTCAGCCGCGACAGCAGCCTCTTTCGCAGTCATGGCAACAAAAATTTCTCCGTCGGGACCAAACCATGCAGGGATCCTGTGACCCCACCATAATTGGCGGGAAACACACCATGGTTGAATATTAGTCATCCATTCGAAATACGTATTTTCCCAGTTCTTAGGAATGAACCCCACTTGACCGGATTTAACAGCCTCTATGGCAGGCTCAGCCAGTGTCTTTGCATCAACGTACCATTGGTCCGTCAGCCAGGGCTCAATCACCGTACCAGAGCGATCGCCAAATGGGACAGTATGGATGTGTTCCTCTATGGACTCCATTAGACCCAAGGACCTTAGGTCAGCAACAACTCGTTCTCGCGCCTCGTTCCTATCCATACCTTTGTATGGATCTGGCACTAAATCGTTAAGGCAGCCCTTACTATCCAGTATATTAATTGCCTCAAGGTCGTGTCGTTTACCAACCTCAAAATCGTTAAAGTCATGAGCCGGAGTTATCTTCACTGCTCCAGACCCCTTCTCAGGATCTGAATAATTATCGCCAACAATGGGAATTCGTCTCCCCACCAGAGGAAGAATTACGTTGCGCCCTATAAAGTTTTTATATCTTGGATCTTCGGGATGCACAGCGACACCAGTGTCTCCCAACATAGTTTCTGGGCGAGTGGTTGCTACGGTTATCCACTCGGAACCCTCACCTTCAATTGGGTACTTTATATACCAGAGATTTCCTTGGGTCTCCCTCTGCTCGACCTCTAAGTCGGAAATAGCAGTGACAAGTTCACAATCCCAATTAACCAATCGCTTATCACGATATATAAGGCCGTCCCCATAGAGGCTCACAAAAACCTTGCGAACCGCCTTGCTCAAGCCCTCATCCAGAGTGAATCGCTCTCGTTCCCAATCGGTGGACGCGCCCAGACGTCGCAGCTGAGTGCCAATAGTTCCCCCAGACGCCTCCTTCCATTTCCAGACCCTCTCCACAAATTTATCTCTCCCGAGCGACCTTCGATCTATTCCTTCCTCCGCTAACTGCCGCTCAACAACCATCTGTGTAGCTATACCCGCATGGTCCATACCGGGCTGCCACAAGACCTTCCTACCCCTCATTCTATAATAGCGAGAGGCAACATCTTGCAGCGTCATGTTCAGAGCGTGCCCCATATGAAGACTTCCGGTAACATTTGGAGGAGGCATCATAACTGTCCAAGGATCACCAGAATTACGGGAGGAAGAAAAGAGGTTCTTTGCCTCCCAACGGGCCTGCACTTCTTTTTCAACCGACCCTGGATGGTATGTTTTATCTAACATTTCTCATTTACCACTTTACCCAAACCCCTAGCTAGATAACCCAATCTGATGGAATATAAACACAAGAAAAACAGCCCGCCAGACTGACTTCTGTCCTATCAAAAACTTACCTCATCGGTCCATTACTACAGCTACTACTCTAGTTCACAAAGTTTTAGCAAGGCGTTCTATCTCAGCACGCAGCAGTTTCTTAACTAGAGGTTCAAGATTTTGGTCCAGCCAGCGATAAGCGATAATCTTAAACAGAAGAGCTAAAATACCATCAAGCTCTCCCTCACTGCGCGAGGTGGATATTCCCATATCAGCGGCCATCACTTCTATAAAGTGTTTGACGGGCTCTGGCACCGAAGGGTCCGAGACCACGGACTTCCCATGCCCATCCGCAGTGGTATTATCGGACAGCTCCTCAAGTTCGATAAACGGATGATCTCCTCTTTCTCGGGCGCTGTTTTCAGTCCCCAACTCCAACTCGGTCACAGCCATTACCAAATCTTCGGGAAGATCACTATACTGATCGATCAGTCGGCGCAACTCCTCAACAACCGATGTATCGGAAGATGAAACGCTGCCGGGCTTCCCACCACTATCTCCATCTGAAAGGGGCTTTTCCGACTCTTCCAACATGGTCTTCCTGATTGATGCAAGAATGTCTTTAGTGCTGTCAGCGTCCTTACGATTACTATCTGCCATTGCTTATTCGTCGCCCTAACCACTCTCCCTCGCACCTTCAGCCAGATGATCCAAATCCAGGTCTACTATTTTAGAAAACTTTCATAGACCGCAAATTCCTACTTCATCCAGTCCATGATGCTAATTCCATCAAAATCTAGTATAGAACCGCCCGAGGACTTGCTATTCACTCCGTACCATTTATCCCTAACCAAGGAGTAGTGATACTCAGCATCGTAATACTCAACGGGTAAACCCAATGACCTTGCTGTTAAGCCGCCACTGATAGCCAACAGGTTATACAAAGCGACAGCCTCATCTCTCTTCACCCTAACCAAGTTTACCTTGGCTTCAAACAACTCTTGTTCGGCATCTAGAACATCAAGGATGGTTCGTGCACCAACGTCAGCCTCCTGATTAACCCCGTCTAATGCTACCTCGTTGGCATCAACGGATGTTTCAAAAGACAAGATTCTGGCCCTGGCCGTAACAACTTCCTCCCAGGAACGAAACAGGTTTTCACGCACTATACGACGTAAACTATCTGCCTCCCTCTTGCGTTGCACTGCGACCATACGCAGCTCCCGTACCTTGGCGTACTCTGCACCGGACTGATACAAAGGAATCCGGCCCGTAATACCAATTTGGAAACTGTCTCTTTCATCAGTAAATGAATTGGGATCAATGGCCCTTCCTATACTTGAATCAAGATACACCTCCGGCAGGAGCGTACCAGCCGCTGAACTAATGTCATATAAGGCCGCCTGTTCTAAATAAAGGGCAGCTACTAAGGTTGGGTTTTTTACTTGCGCTAATTCTTGACTTGCAGTCGGGTCGAATACCTCGGGCATCTCATCTACAGGAGGAAAATCAAGCGTCCCTGGAGCCTCTCCCACAGCAGCG
>CACETT010000025.1 GCA_902562525.1 uncultured Alphaproteobacteria bacterium | reverse complement strand
CCTGTGGAACAAGCTGCTGTATACGACGCGGCAGGTGCGGACGAGCTCTGTTTTTTTGGATATCACCGCCTCCAGTGATCGCAGAGATATTATGTTGGATGTTGTAGCCCGCACGGCTGCTCAATGCTTTATGCCCTTAACGGTTGGTGGGGGAGTGCGGAAATCAGAAGATATTAGGAAACTTTTGATTTCTGGGGCGGATAAGGTTTCCATAAATACAGCTGCTGTGACAAGGCCGGAGCTGGTTTCTGAGGCCTCAGAAAAATTTGGGCGGCAATGCATAGTGGTAGCGGTGGATGCGAAAGCCAATACTGATAGTAGCTGGGCGGTGTTCACCCATGGTGGAAGAAACGGAACCGGATTAGACGTTGTTGACTGGGCCAGGCGTCTTGAGGACTTAGGGGCTGGGGAGATATTGCTCACATCAATGGATCGAGATGGAACTAAGGCGGGCTTTGACGTGGCGCTGACTAAAGCCGTATCTGGTGCGGTTGGAATACCTGTAATAGCTTCAGGTGGTGCTGGTGACTTGAGCCACCTAGTAGAGGTCGTTCGAGATGGACATGCCAGCGCTGTTCTGGCCGCTTCGATATTTCATTTTGGTGAGTGGTCTGTCGGGGAAGCTAAAGAATTTATGGCAAAATCTGGGGTTTCGGTGCGCCCGGTTACCCCGGTGAATTGGGAAGAGTCTTAGCAAGGATAAAAGGGGGGAAAACCCGAAATGAAGACCGATGCCTCTGAAAGGATTCGATTCGATAAAGCTGGGCTGGCCCCCGTGGTGGTTCAGCAATACAATACAGGAGAAGTGCTAATGGTCGCCTGGATGGATCTTGAGGCATTCAATGCAACACTTAGTACGGGGTGGATGCATTATTTTTCCCGCAGCCGTCAGCAATTGTGGCAGAAAGGAGAGCAGTCAGGCCAACGGCAATTTCTCGTTGACCTTCTCCTGGATTGCGATGGGGATACCTTGCTAGCGTTAGTCGACCAGACAGGGGTAGCTTGTCATACTGGGCGGAGGAGCTGCTTTTTTACTCGGTTGTCTGAGAGGGAGCCGAGGGAAATTAGGGACGTCTTAAAAAGCCGGGAGCAGTTGTATGGTTGATAATACAGGGATCGTTTTGGAGGAGCTGTTTGACGTTATTAGGGCGCGGCGTTTGGCCGACCCAAAGGCATCGTATGTGGCTGGACAGTTTGCAGCGGGCAAAGAACGGATTGGCCAAAAAGTAGGTGAAGAGGCTGTGGAGGCCGTAATAGCTGGGGTAATGGATAATAAGGAAGGGCTGGTTTCTGAAAGTGCTGACCTGTTATTTCATTTGATGATGTTTTGGGAGATTAATGAAGTAACCCCATCAGATGTTTATCGGGAGTTGAAACGACGTCAGGGAATTTCCGGCTTGGACTCGGGCAAGGCGGGCAAACGGCCTTCGCCTAGTTAAAATAAGTTGAGGGTATGGGAGCGATAATATGGTTTATAACAAAGAGAATGTATTTGCCCAAATTTTAAAGGGGCAATTGGAGGCAGACAAGGTTTATGAAGACGAGTATGTTTTAGCTTTTCATGATATCGCCCAACTAACTCCTGTCCACGTTCTAGTGATACCCAAGGGAGAGTACGTATCCCTTGATGATTTTGTTGCCCAGGCGAGCGACGCAGAGTTGGCTTCCTACATGAAGGCTCTAGGGAGGGTCGCTAAGGTGATGGGGGTGGTAGGATCCGGATTCCGAGTTGTTAGCAACAACGGTAAAGATGCAAACCAGGAGGTAATGCATTTTCACAGCCATGTTTTCGGTGGGAAACGGCTGGGCAGTGGTGCCGAAAGACGAAATTAAGAAAGCTTGTTTCATGAGGGCACAATACTAGTGACCACTGCGGTTACGAACCGCCTATGTTTTTAATCGTTCCTCAATTACATCCCATAACTGATGTGATAAGTCGACACCTGTAAATCTTTCGTACTCCTGAATGCCCGTTGGTGAAGTTACATTGATCTCTGTTAGATAATCCCCAATAACGTCTATCCCGACGAATAATAGACCCTCTGTCCGAAGCTTGGGCCCGATTAGCCGGCAAATATCGTGGTCGCGCGAGGTAAGATCAGTCGGTTTAGGTGTGGCGCCGACATGTATGTTTGCTCTGACCTCGCCGTCGCGGGGCACGCGATTTATAGCGCCCACTGGTGCTCCATCAATTAATAATATGCGTTTGTCTCCGCGTCGGACTTCGGGCAAATAACGTTGAATAATCAGAGGTTCATGTGACAAACCAAGCAGTGTTTCCAAAAGTACATTGAAATTTTCGTCTCCCGGTCGAATGTGAAAAACGCTTGCTCCACCGTTTCCGAAGAGAGGTTTAACAATTACATCCTCATGTTCAGCGCGGAAATCTTTCGCAGCCACGGCATCCGAAGTGATTAGGGTGGGGGGCATTACTTCTGGGAAATGTGTCACTAAGAGTTTTTCAGGAGAATTCCGAACCGCTGCTGGGTTGTTAACTATAAGGGTTTGCGGCTGGAGGTGTTCTAGAATGTGGGTTGCCGTAATGTATGCCATATCGAAAGGTGGATCTTGGCGCATCAAAATGACGTCCATGAGTCTTAGGGATGATAACGTCTCATCCCCTACTCTAAACACGGGGTCTTTATCCATTTCGATTTTGAAAGACCTAGTCCGGGCGAGCACCTCCGTCATGTGTAACGTGAGGGAGGTGGATAGGTAATGAAATAATTTGTGGCCACGCTGCTGGGCAGCGCGAGCGAGCGCAAGGGTGGAATCGGCCGATGGGTCAATAGTCTCCAGTGGGTCCATCTGAACTCCGATAGTGAGGGTCATGAATTTGTCTCCAGTTCTCCGATCTAGCCAAATATATTTATCTTGAACGCGACGGATTGTCGGCAAGCCAGATATAGTTCACAAATCTTTTCACGTAACGAATAGCTCGAGCGTGGGCCACAACCTTCTCAAGTTCAGCCTGGCTCTGGGCAACTCCTATAATATATAGAACATTGTTATGGGCGATCATTTTATAGTTGATGTCAGAAACAATTTTATCACCCAGCATTCTCGCCTGTAGAGATGTTTGTATAAATTTGTCGCGGGCAATTTGAGTCACAGTGTTGGTTTCCTGAATTTCTATTTCGTTTAAGACTTCCCGCACTCCCTTTACTCCCCAAACCATCTGGCTCACCTGATCTCTTAGGGTGGTGTTCTTAACATTGCCAGTGATTAGGACTCTTCCCTCGAAGATGGTGGTGTTAAGGGACCAAAACGTTTCGCTGAAAGAAGTTTCCAGAAGCTTTTTGTTGATTGTAACCTTGAGTAGGGTGTCTCCCCATATTTCTTCTACCGGACGATCTTCAGCAAGCGCAAGTCCTGTCCGGGCGCCGGCTCCTAGAACTGTGCCAGTTGGACTGCACCCTTGGAGGAAATGGGCCAGGACACCCAAAATAACGGCTGTGGTTAGGGTTTTGAGTATTGAAGATGATAGCATGGGATTTTATCCTAGCCTTTGATGGGCCATCATTTGTTTTATGGGCTTCGGATTCTGCGCCTCCGTATACATATAAGCTGTTTGCCTCCGATATGTAACCTGATGTTAGTCTAGAAATAATCGGGCTTGCCCCCTACTCCTTAATTTGTTTTAGCTCCAGAGCTCTTTTATACAACACACGTTTACTCAATCCCGTCGAGCTGGCAATGTATTGCACAGCGCTTTTTGTATTCATGTGTTCCAAAGCCTGCCGCAAAGGTTCGCTGACCTCTTCTAATTGGGTTCTCTGAAGAGATTCAAGCTGTCCCGCGGTGGGCGGGCCAATAACGATTACGAACTCTCCCCTAGGGTTTTCAGAATTGCTTTGATATCTTTCTGCCAATTGCGCTAGACCTGCCCGCTCTATGTGCTCATGTAGTTTTGTTAACTCGCGGGCTAGTGCAGTCTCGCGGTCCCCCAGAGCGGTATGCAAGTCCCCCAGGGTGGGGCCAAGTTTTCTAGGAGATTCTAGGAGGATAATAGTTACGGAAAGTGTGGTCAGCTCGTTTAAGGCGCGCCGTCGATTCGCGCTTCCACTGGGCAAAAAACCACCAAAAAAATATTTGTCAGGTGGCAACCCTGAAAACATTAAGGCGGTCGTTGGGGCTGAGGGTCCGGGCAAGGGCACTACAGGCACATTCTCCTCTAATGCCTCAAACACTAGTTTGTAGCCAGGGTCGGATATCAAAGGGGTACCCGCATCGGAGACCAAGGCAACAGAGGCGCCTCCTACCAAAAGATCGAGTAGTTTTCTCCTGGCCCTAGCTCCACTGTGATCATGATATGTTAAGCGTCGGGTGTTTATTCCATATCGAGACAAGAGGTTTCCAGTGTGCCGAGTATCTTCGCAAGCAATTATATCGACACTGTCTAGTGTTTTCAGCGCCCTTAAAGTGATATCCTCGGCGTTACCTATAGGGGTGGGAACTATATAGAGGCCGGTTTCAGGTGGTGCCGTATAACTTTTGCGTAGGTTGTCAACCAGTGCAGCAAAATCAGGGCTTTTACTTTTATCGATTCTGGGGTGAGCCGCAGATTTTTTCAATGCGCTTATATCTCCAGCGTTTTTGTTGGCCGGTAACTTTTTTGTTTTTATGCTTACCTGGGGCCTGCGCCCCCCCGATGGGCCCTGGAATCCTCTTGGAGGACCAGTTAGAGGCGGTGGTTCCAGTAGAAAAGCAAAAGCCATCCAACAGTATAGCAGTTTCCGGTCCTAGTGGTCTCGACAATAATCTATCAGAAGATTCAGCGGTGGAGGGCGCAGGTAGAGCGGTTGAGCCAGAAGCCTCCATTTCGACAACCAACATGCTCAAACTGATGGAAGAGTCAAATCGCGAAGCCGCTTTGGCCATTGTTACCCAGGCAGAAGTCCCTTCTCCAAAGTTATCGCCCGCCGGCCCAGTGTCGGAGATTCATGCTACCCATCAGAGGCAGGACCGTTCTGTAGTTTCGACTAGCAAGTTGGTCGGGCTCTTAGTGCCTTTGTCTGGGCGGGGTTCGGTGTTGGGAGAAGCTATGCTGAATGCAGCGCAGATGGCATTATTTGAGAATTTCGATCAAGAAACGCAACTCATCATAAGAGATACAAAAGGAACCCCGGAGGGCGCGACGGCTGCCGCGACGTTCCTTATTTCTGCAGGCGCTGATGTCATTGTTGGTCCGTTGTTCAACACGTCTGTACGGTCCGTAGCCCCTCTGACCCGCTCTACCAGTATCCCGATGATTGTGTTTTCAAATGATATTACTGTTGCAGGTGAAGGTATCCACGTCTTTGGATTTACCCCGGAACAAGAAGTGGGGCGGATAGTTTCCTTCGCAAAAAGGGAGGGGAAGCTATGTGGGCTGGCTATGGTCCCGGATAGCGCATACGGCCAAGCTGTTTCCAGGGCCTTTGTGGAAAGAAGCGATCCGGCCGAGGCTAGCAAAATGGTGGCAATGTTTTCTTCTGATGGAAGCGATATAGCTGCTGTCGTTCAGGAGCTGGCTGCTGAGCATGCCGTTGATGGGGCCCGTGCTCCTCTGGAGTGTATTCTCATTGCTTCGGGCGGCGATCAACTCCGTGGTATTGCAACTCGCCTGCCTTATTATGATGTGAATATGGCCTCCGTACAGTTATTGGGAACCGCGCTGTGGAGGTCCCAGGGACTAGGTGACGAGCCGGCGTTGAGAGGCGGGTGGTTTGCCGGCCCGGCCCCCGGGAACTTCGAGCGATTTAATCAGAATTATCAAACCGCTTTCGGATCTCCGGCTCCTTTTCGAGCAGCTTTAGCTTATGATGCTATTTCATTGGTTGGAAAGTTGTTGGCGGCTTTGCCAAGTAGTTATGGCATAAACGACTTGTTGTTAGATGACGGGGGCTTTCATGGTATCCAAGGTATATTCCGTTTCAGACAAAGTGGCCGGACGGACCGACCTCTTGCAGTGTATGAGGTGACCAGAAGAGGATTCAAAGTAATTGATCCTGCCGTGCAACGGTTTCCGCACTAGTTAGGCTGGGGGCTTGCTAGGGCAGGAGCCGTTCTATAATAGCGTTCAGGAGCGGGCGGCCGCGAGCGGTAAGCTGAACTTTTTCTGTGTTATTTATGATGAACTTATTTACGGAGAGATCCCTGAGGATATTGGGATCCAACATTTCATCTAGGAGATGACTTGTACGGTTTTTAAACCATTTTTTACTTATGCCCCGGTGGAGCCGTAATCCCATGATTACCATTTCCCTTGTGCTCTGGAGTAGGCTTAAGGCTTCCGGGCGGCTCTCTACAAAGTTCCCCACCTTACTTTCTCTAAACCACTTCGCCGGAGACCTCACTTGTGAAAGAGCGTAAATCCGTCCGCCTGAAGTTACGCGGCTGTGAGCACCTGGCCCCACTCCGAGGTAGTCCTTGTAAAGCCAATAGGCAAGGTTGTGTTGGCTCTCGCAGCCCGGGTGGGCGTGGTTGGAGATTTCGTATGCAGGTAGCCCCAAACTCGATAACAACGATTGGGTTTGCTGATATAACTGAATAGCTCTGTCGTCATTGGGTATCGAAAGATCCCCACCTTTTTGTCTGGCGTAGAACGGTGTCCCCTTCTCGATTGTTAGTTGGTAAACGGAAATGTGGTTGCCAACTAGGTCAATAGCCTCTCTTAGCTCCCTTTCCCACTGGTTCATGGTTTGGTCTGGACGTGCGTATATGAGGTCAATGGAGGAATGAGCAAAGATATCACGAGCCAACTCAGCTGCTGCCCTTGCTTCTCTCGCAGTATGTTCGCGGCCCAAAAATTTAAGATCTTTATCAACAAGGGACTGCACCCCTAAAGATAGCCGATTAACACCAGCCGCCCGAAGATCCGCGAATTTCTCCGCTTCCGAAGAATTTGGATTGGCCTCGAGGGTAATCTCAGCATTTTCCTGAAGGTGCCACCGTTGTCCTATTTGATCTATAATTTTCCCAACTATTTGTGGTTCCATTAAGGAGGGTGTTCCACCTCCAAAAAATATGCTGGTTATTTTTCTAGGCCCTAGGAAATTTGCCCCCTCTTCAATTTGTTTTCTAACCGCAACGCTCCAATCGCTAGGGGGCACACTCTGTTCAACATGACTGTTGAAGTCACAATATGGACATTTGGAGAGGCAATAGGGCCAATGCACATAGATAGCAAGATCTGCTTGCTCTTGCGATTGGCACTTTCGGGTGTGATTAATGTTGGATATCGTAATAGGCATATTCTTGATGCAATTCCATGGCTTACAACAGCTCTTCCCGCAGTTGCTTAAATGCCTGGGAGCGGTGGCTTATTGCATGTTTCGTGTTTTGGTCCATCTCGCCGAATGTTTCGGAGTAACCGTCTGGTGTAAAAATTGGATCGTAACCGAAGCCCTTTGTCCCCCGCGCTGGGAACGTCAACCGTCCAAATACATGCCCTATAAAGGTATGGCATGTTCCAGAGGGTGGGGCGACCGTGAGGGCGCATGTAAAGTGAGCCTTTGTACTGAGGTTCCCTAATCGAGTTTTTATCAAGTTAATGGCCTTCGCGTAATCTTTCTCAGGCCCGGCCCAACGAGCCGAGTAAATCCCTGGAGAGCCATTAAGGGCAGGTACTACCAAGCCAGAGTCATCTGCAATGGCCGTTAACCCCGTCGAGCGGCTCGCGCTGGCTGCTTTAATTTTGGCGTTGGCGGCAAAGGTATCACCATCTTCGGTGGGCTCCTCTAATTCCATCTCCTCGGCTGCCACGAGCTTCAATTTAAAGGGAGCAAGAATAGCTCGCATCTCTCTAACTTTGCCAGGGTTATGGCTTGCTATGATTACACGCTGGCCACTTAGTAATGCCAATGAATGGCTCCTTGCTGAAGGTTGAAGGTTGTCATATTTGGAACCCAAGCCTATGCGACAAAAGTGCGGATTTATTCCCGGCTTGAAAGATGATCTCTCTGATATGCAAACAGTTCTAGGCAGCTGCTTTCTGCCAGAGCTAGCATTTTATTAAATTGTTCCTTTGTAAATGGGCCACCTTCGCCGCTGGCCTGCACTTCTATAAGGCCCCCTCCTGAACAAAGAACGAAGTTCGCGTCAACCTCGGCGCTGCTGTCTTCTTCGTAGTCAAGATCGACAACAATTTGCCCTTTCACAACCCCACAAGAAATAGCCGCCACCTGATCAAACATTGGATTGACTTCGATGAGCTGCTCGCGCCGCAGACGCTCGAACGCTTGGTGCAAGGCCACATAAGCACCGGTGATAGATGCGGTCCTTGTGCCTCCGTCTGCCTGAAGCACGTCGCAATCCAGGCGCACTTGTCTCTCACCAAACTTATCAAGATTGGCAACAGACCGAAGGCTTCTACCTATCAGGCGTTGTATTTCCAGAGTGCGGCCAGATTGTTTTCCGCGGGCGGCTTCACGGTCAGTTCTGGTGTGGGTTGATCTTGGCAACATCCCATATTCCGCCGTAATCCATCCGGAGCCTGTATTGCGCAGAAAAGGCGGGACTCGGCCCTCTACACTCGCCGTACACAGGACATGTGTATGGCCAAATTTTATTAGACAAGATCCCTCAGCATGTTTGCTAACATCAGTTTCAATTGATATTTGACGCAGGTCTGCGAGGGAACGTTTTGAAGGTCGCATGGTAGACACCTATTGATCACACGTTATAAATTACCAAGTTAACTTGATTGGGAAACTAGGTCGAGTCTTGAAGTAACGGGCATAATTGCCGCAAACTTTGGATGGATGATGTGATAAGTGAGCTAAGCAATAGATCTAGGGAGATTTTCCGGGGCGTAGTGGAAACGTTTTTTGAGACGGGTGAGCCAGTGGGTTCTAGAACTCTATCGAGGACCCTTCGGCTGGATTTGTCCCCTGCTACAATTCGTAACGTGATGGCCGATCTGGAAGAGGCCGGCCTGTTGTATGCCCCCCATAAATCTGCCGGACGTCTACCCACTGATCGTGGAGTGCGGCTTTTTGTGGATGGCTTATTACAGATTGGTGAGCTAACCAATGATGAGAGGGAAAACATAGAAAGCCGATGTGCGGGTAATGGGAGAAGCTTATCCGCAGTTCTGAATGAAACTACCGAGTTTTTATCAGGTTTGACTAAGACAGCAGGAATAGTGATAGCTCCGAAATCAGATGCCGCAATAAGTCATGTCGAGTTTGTTTTGCTTTCTTCCGGGAACGCTCTGGCTATCATGGTTACCAAAACGGGCCTTGTGGAGAATAGGTTAATAGAACTGCCAATAGGCTTCACACCCTCTAGTTTGGTACAGGCTGCAAATTATTTAAACGCCCAACTAACCGGTCGGACCTTATTGGAAGCGTACAAGGTGATTTCTCAGGATCTAGATACGCACTCTACTCAGTTGGATGTATTAGCGGAGCGTGTCGTTGAGGCGGGATTAGCCACATGGTCAAGTGATGGCGAGAAACAAACCTTGATTCTGAGGGGGAAGGCGAACTTATTTGATGAAGTTGATGCAGCCGTGGACTTAGAGCGTCTCACGCAGTTGCTAGATACTTTAGAGCAGAAGAAGGGGTTTCTTAAAGTGATAGAACAAACAGAAGCTGGTGAGGGAGTGCATGTTTTTATCGGTTCTGAGAACCGTCTGTTCAATTTGGCTGGGTGTTCCATGATTGTTGCTCCCCTTGCAGGTGCGGGAAATAGCGAGGCTGCAGCGGGGCGGCCGCTTGGCGCAATTGGAGTAATTGGTCCCACCCGGTTAAATTATGCTCGAATAATTCCGATGGTGGATTACACCGCACGAGCAGTAAGTCGTTTGATGGGTTAGGAAAGGCACTTTAGTAATGAGCAATCAAAAAAAGAAACCGGGTACATCAGAAGAAGTGAGGGGTCAGTCAGAAAAACCTCACTCAGATGATCCAGGTCAGCCTGACAGTGGCGCTCAAGATACAGAGACTGGTTCTCAGGCGGAGCAGCCGGCACTACAGGAGGCTGGTCCTGAGACAGCTGAGGCGTTGAAAGATCAATTATTGCGGGCGCTAGCTGAGATAGAGAATGTAAGAAAACGGGCAGGCCGGGAACGTGAGGATGCTGTGAGATACGGCATCACTGGTTTTGCGAGGGATATAGTGGGAATAGTTGATAATCTCCGTCGAGCAATGGACAGCGTTGAAGATCAACCGCAGGAAGGTGGAGAGGTAATCAAGGGCCTGCAGGCGGGTATCGCAATCATACAACAGGAGTTTGACGCTGTGTTGTCTCGGCATGGTATAGAGGCTATTAGCCCTCTGGGTGAGGCTTTTGACCATAATTTCCACCAGGCCATGTATGAGGTAGAAGAAGGGGAGCAACCTCCTGGTACGGTGGTTCAGGTTATGCAGCAGGGGTATAAAATCCACGAGCGATTATTGCGTCCGGCGATGGTGGGAGTGCAGAAAAAGCCCAATTCCGTGGTTTCTGAGCAAAAAAAAGAGGCCGAACCTGAAAAATAGGGTTTTTGTGCCTTGTGGCGCTTGTACGGGGCGCCCGTGAGCCCCATATGAATCTTTATTCTAGTTGGCAACGTGCGGTTTGACTACCCGGCCTGGGGCAAACCAATTCAAAATTCAGAACATTCCGACAATGGTTTAATCGGGGTCGTGGAGTGTGGAGTATGATGAGGAAGGCATGAGCAAGATTATAGGTATCGACTTGGGCACTACCAACTCTTGTGTGTCCGTGATGGAAGGCAAGGAGGCGCGCATCATTGAGAATGCCGAGGG
The DNA here is from genome assembly GCA_902562525.1 of uncultured Alphaproteobacteria bacterium. Taxonomy (GTDB): domain Bacteria; phylum Pseudomonadota; class Alphaproteobacteria; order UBA7887; family UBA7887. The sequence goes on along the minus strand of CACETT010000025.1, from coordinate 9,593 downwards.
GGCACGAACCACCCCCTCCATAGTGGCGTTTACGGATGATGGTGACAGGCTTGTCGGGCAGCCAGCCAAGCGGCAGATGGTGACGAATCCAGATGGCAGTCTATTTGCAATCAAACGCTTGATTGGGCGTTCGTATGATGACCCATTAGTGCAAAAAGATGCAGCGGTGGTTCCGTACTCCGTGGTGAAGGCTGATAATGGTGATGCTTGGATTGAGGCTAAGGACAAGAAGTATGCACCTAGCCAATTAAGTGCCTTTGTTCTCCAAAAGATGAAAGAAACTGCTGAGAGCCACTTGGGCGCGACAGTTGATAAGGCTGTGATAACAGTGCCGGCCTATTTTAATGATGCCCAGCGACAGGCGACAAAGGACGCTGGCCAAATAGCTGGGTTAGAGGTGCTACGCATTATCAATGAGCCCACAGCGGCAGCGTTCGGCTATGGCTTGGATAAGAAAGAAGGCGGCGTGATTGCTGTGTATGACCTTGGTGGGGGTACTTTTGACGTCTCAGTGCTGGAGATAGGTGATGGGGTGTTTGAAGTTAAGGCGACAAATGGCGATACGTTTTTAGGCGGCGAGGACTTTGACTTGCGTATAGTGAATTATCTTGCCGACGAGTTTAAGAAAGAGAATGGTATAGATCTGAGAGAGGATAAGTTGGCGTTGCAGCGTCTTAAAGAGGCTGCGGAAAAAGCCAAAGTGGAGTTATCCAGCACGGCTCAAACCGAAATCAACCTTCCATTTATAAGCGCAGATCAGTCCGGCCCAAAACACCTTGCTATCAAGTTAACCCGGGCTAAGTTAGAGGCTTTGGTGGGGGATTTGGTTGAGCGAACGATAGAACCGTGTAGGCAGGCTCTTAAGGACGCCGGTCTAACTGCCGGAGATATTGATGAGGTTGTTCTTGTTGGTGGCATGACCCGAATGCCTAAAGTTGTAGAGACAGTAAAGAATTTTTTTGGTAGAGAACCCCACAAAGGAGTTAACCCGGACGAAGTGGTGGCGGCTGGAGCTGCAATTCAAGGGGCTGTGTTAAGCGGTGATGTCAAAGACGTTTTGCTCTTGGATGTAACGCCCTTGTCCCTGGGGATTGAGACCCTGGGCGGTGTCTTTACGCGGTTGATCGAGAAAAACACAACCATTCCAACAAAGAAGAGCCAGACATTCTCCACGGCCGAGGATAATCAAACTGCGGTAACCATACGCGTGTCCCAGGGTGAAAGAGAAATGGCACACGATAACAAATCACTCGGTGAATTTAATTTGGAGGGCATAGCTCCAGCGCCGCGGGGTATGCCCCAGATTGAAGTGAGTTTTGACATTGACGCTAATGGAATAGTAAATGTTTCTGCTAAGGACAAAGGCACAGGGAAAGAACAACAGATACGGATAGAGGCCTCCGGGGGTTTGGAACAAGAAGAAATCGACCGGATGGTGGCAGAGGCTGAGCAGCATGCCGAGGAGGATAAAAAGAGGAGAGAGTTGGTAGACAAGAGGAATCAAGCTGACGGTCTGCTCCACGCTACAGAAAAATCCTTAGCTGAGTACGGTGAAAAGATAGAAAGTTCTGAAAAGGCTGCTATAGAGGAAGCTATTGCCGCGCTCCGCGAAGCAATAAGTGGCGAGGACGTGGTGGCTATGGAGACGGCGAGTACTAAATTGCAAGAGGTTGCTATGAAACTTGGCGAAGCCATGTACAAAGAGCAGGCGGAGGCGGCGGGTACGGAAACAGGAGATGGAGGTAGCGGGGAGGCAAAATCTGAGGACGCTGATGCAACAGTGGTTGATGCTGACTTTGAAGAAGTAAAGGAAGATGATCGACCAGGTCAGTGATGAACTAATAGTTACGCTTCACTATACTAGCAGGGAGCGCCCAAGTGTTGGCCCTTAGAGGGATAGTTCCAGAAACCTTTTGACTAAGTGAAGAAGCGGAGCCGTAAGAATGGCCAAGCGAGATTACTATGAGACGCTAGGCCTGCAGAGGGATGCGGGTGAGGGTGACATAAAAAAAGCCTATAGAAGGCTCGCAATGGAATGCCACCCGGATCGGAATCCTGGTGATGAAGAGGCCGAACGCCGTTTCAAAGAGTTATCGGAAGCTTACAGCATTCTTAAGGATGATGAAAAGCGGGCTGCTTATGACCAGTTTGGACATGCTGCTGTAGATGGCAGTGGCGGCCAGCACCCAGGCGGTGGCTTTGGTGGTTTTAGCGCCTCAAGCTTCGCAGATGTGTTTGAAGACTTGTTCGGCGATTTTGTTGGCAGACGCAATGAAGGAGGGGCTCGTCAGGGGGCTGACTTGCGCTACAACATGGAGATTTCGCTTGAGGACGCATATCAGGGAAAAACCACTAATATTAGAACAACGGCCGCTGCGACATGCGACGAGTGCGGGGGAAATGGCGCTGAAAAAGGCACTAGTCCCGTAACCTGTTCTTCCTGTCAGGGTATGGGTAAAGTTAGGGCTCAACAGGGGTTTTTCACCATAGAACGGACTTGCCCAACGTGCCAGGGTGCTGGACGGTTGGTGAAGAGTGTTTGTAGAAATTGTGGCGGGGGGGGCCGTGTTTCTAAGGAAAAGCAATTACAGGTCAATATTCCTAAGGGCGTTGAGGATGAAATGCGCATTCGATTAACCGGAGAAGGAGAAGCGGGCATCAGGGGAGGACCGCCAGGGGACCTCTATATTTTTCTGCGATTGGCTCCTCATAGCTTGTTCGAACGTATTGGTGCAGAATTGCATTGTCAGGTGCCGTTGCCAATGACACAAGCAGTCCTTGGTGGTACCTTGGAGGTGCCCACCATTGGTGGAGGCCGGGCCCGGGTCACTATTCCCGAGGGCACCCAGAGTGGTCAGCAGTTTAGGCTTCGGGGTAAGGGTATGCCTGTGATGCGGACAACTGGCACGGGCGACATGATCGTCCAGACTAAGGTAGAAACCCCGATTAACCTTAACGATAAACAAAAAGACCTGTTCAAGGAGTTTGCCAATAGTGAAGGCACCTCAAATAGTCCTGAGGCGGAGGGTTTCTTCGCTAAGGTGAAGGAGCTTTGGGATGACATTAAAGATTAACCCTAATCAAGATAGCCATTACAATTTTTCTAGGGCCTGGAAATGTTGAGGTAGGCTAACTGATAGTGGGAGTGGTGAAGGAACTACAAATGGCGGAGATAAAGATTGGAATCGTGGGGTCGGCCGGCCGTATGGGTAGTGCCTTAGTCAGGGAAATTGAAAAGTCCGAAGGTGTCAAGTTAGTGGCCGCGATTGAAAGTCCTGCTCATCCCAGTTTAGGCGAGGATGCAGGCTTGATAGCTGGCCTAGGAGAGCTTGGCATCAAAATAGGTCATAGTGCAGAAGAATTATTTTCGGAAGTTGATTGTGTGATTGAGTTTTCTGGACCGGGCCCGACCGTAGAGCACGCAGCTTACGCAGCCCAGCGCCAGGTGCAACACATTATCGGAACTACTGGTTTAGACAAGGACCAGGAAGCGGCATTACTCAAGGCTGCAGGGGAAACTCAAATTTTCTGGGCTCCTAATATGAGTATGGGTGTCAATGTCCTGCTAGCTTTGGTCGAGAAGGCATCGGCTGCATTGAATGAAGATTTTGATGCCGAAGTTCTAGAGATGCACCATCGGAGAAAAGTTGATGCGCCATCTGGTACAGCACTAGCGTTGGGCCGGGCAATTGCTCAGGGCCGCGGGGTCGAGCTAAACGACGTAAGTCGGAGGGTCAGAGATGGAATTACTGGTGAACGGGTCCGCGGGGAGATTGGCTTTGCTGTTCTTCGCGGCGGCGATGTGGTTGGAGATCACAGGGTGATATATGCCAGTGATAACGAAACGGTCGAGTTAGTTCATAGCGCTTCCTCACGGCAAATTTTTGCCGCCGGAGCTGTCAGGGCAGCGATCTGGTTGCAAGACAAACCTCCGGGGCTGTATGGGATGAGGGATATGCTTGGACTGCACGACATTTCATAATGATCTTGTCGTTGGTGGCGTGGCATATTAGGCGGTAGCCGAGGATCTTCCGAGAGCTTTTTGGAGTTCTAAAGCGAGCGAGATCTGGTCGTTTTTGGATAAAAACGAGCCGACATTCACAGACTGGCCCCCTGATGAAAATACGAGTTGTCCCTGGTTTCTTAGCGTGATGCGCAGCCAATAGGGTTGGAAATGCCAGCTGCTTCTGGTTCCATTGGCTGTTATTCTCTCTACAGTTAAGTTGTTGGGACGTAGCGAAATTATTTCTTTTGACTGCAGTTTTTTGGAGCATGCTCGGAAAGCAAGATATAGAACAACAAATTCTATACAGAAAAACCCCGAAATAGGCCATGCGCCTGCTAAAGAGAATATAGTGGAGCCCAAAAAGAAAATAACGCCGGCCGCACCCAGCAGAATTTTTGCAGCGGGCTTTTCTAGAGATCGGTTTGGGGTGAGAACTGCGTCAAATAATAGAGGTCCCGTTGGTAAGGGTGGTTTGATGGGATCCAAAAAAAGTGTCCTTCCGTTTGGGTTAGTACGTTGTGTTGATTTCACTTAGTGGCTTAGGCTGTTGTGTAGTAAAAGGGTTGAGATAACAGGAATGGGCAATATATAAGCCGAAGTAGTAACTGGGAATGAAAAAAAAACAGATTGTTGAAATGTTCCAGCGTTTATCTAGTGAGGTCCCAGAACCTAAAGGGGAGTTGTACTATACAAATCCCTTTACTTTGGTAGTTGCGGTGGTGCTGTCCGCGCAAGCAACCGATGCGGGCGTAAACAAGGCTACAGGGGCCTTATTTGATGAGGCGGATAGTCCAGCAGAGATGGTGGCTTTAGGGGAGGAGCGCGTCCGGGAGCTCGTGAAAAGCATAGGCTTATATCGGAACAAGGCAAAAAACATAATCCTTTTGAGTCAGAAGCTACTGGATGAGTTTGATTCCGAGGTGCCTCAGACGCGGGAAGAATTAGAGAGTTTGCCTGGAGTAGGGCGGAAAACGGCAAACGTGGTTTTAAACATCGCCTTTAACTTGCCAACTATAGCTGTGGACACACACTTGTTTAGAGTGGGTAACAGAACGGGGCTTGGGGCAGGAAAGACGCCGCTCGAAGTAGAGAAGGCCTTGGAGAAGGCTATTCCGGATGAGTATAAACTTCACGCCCATCATTGGTTAATTCTGCATGGACGCTATGTTTGTAAAGCGAGGACTCCCGAATGTCCCAATTGTCTAATACGAGATCTTTGTGACTACCGCGAAAAACGGGTGGAGGTGTAATGATCAACTTTAACGATGATCGTTGGTATATTAACTGCAAGGAATTTGGAGATTGTATCGGTGACGAAATTGAAAACTGATGTTGTAGGAATTGGCAATGCCATCGTAGATGTGTTTGCGATCTGCGACGATGATTTTTTGGCGAGAAATAGTATGGCTAAAGGTGTTATGACCTTGGTTGATCATGCGGCGGCATCGGCGCTTTATACGAGAATGGACGGAACAACGGAGAGTTCAGGGGGGTCTGCGGCAAACACTGTAGCCGGAATAGCGGCTCTTGGGGGCCAAACATCCTTTATTGGTAAGACCCGCGATGATGAGTTAGGGGAGATTTTTCGGAATGACATACAATCCCTGGGTGTTCATTTCGACACCCCCCCAACTACCGATGGAGCGGGCACGGCCAGATGTCTGGTGTTTGTGACCGATGACGCGCAAAGGACCATGGCCACTTATTTAGGGGCGTGTATTTCTCTCGTCCCGGATGATATAGCTCCTGATCTTATTTTAGGCGCTAAGGTTACCTATCTGGAAGGTTATCTTTGGGATCCGCCGGAGGCCAAACTTGCCTTCCGCAAGGCCGCCAAGCTTGCTAATGACAATGGCAGGCAAATAGCATTGTCTCTTTCTGATCCATTTTGTGTAGAGCGCTATCGCAAGGAGTTTATGGAGTTTATCAGAACGCAGGTGGATATTGTGTTTGCCAATGAGGATGAAATAATCTCCCTGTATATGGCTAAAGATTTTAGGGAGGCTGTTGCCGCCGTCAAAAATGATTGTGAGCTTGCGGTTATTACTCTGGGGGCGAAAGGGTCACTCATCGTTACCAATGATGGAGAATATAAAATTGAGGCTGCGCCGGTAGAGACTGTTGTCGACACTACTGGTGCCGGTGATCTTTATGCGGCGGGATTTTTATATGGTTATACAGCAGGTCGTGATACTGCAACGTGTGGCTTGTATGGTTCCCGAGCTGCTGCAGAGGTCATTAGTCATTTTGGTGCAAGGCCTGAGAGGCCATTGAAAGAAGTTGTAGTTGGATAGCCCAGAAAACATGGGGCCCCGTACTTGGCGGGACGCGCTGCTGGCCTATCGTGATCCTCGCGTTATTACGATGATATTTCTGGGGTTTTCGGCGGGCCTTCCTTTTTTGCTTGTTTTTTCTACCTTGTCGGCTTGGTTACGGGACGCGGAGGTGAGCCGGGCGGCAATCGGTTTTTTTAGTTGGGTGGGCATAACCTACTCAATAAAGGTAATTTGGGCTCCGGTGATCGATAGGTTGCCTGTTTATTTCATCACTAGGCGTCTCGGGCGGCGACGAAGCTGGATGCTAATTGCCATGATAGGTATTGCCGTAGGCCTTTTCGGGCTTTCCAGTGTGGACCCTGCTAGCGAACTACGGGCTGTTGCAATGCTGGCGCTTCTTGTGGCGTTCTCCTCTGCTACCCAGGACGTTGCGATTGATGCTTATCGTATAGAGATAGTGGAAGAGCGTCTCCAGGGAGCGATGGCTGCTACCTATCAGTTTGGCTATCGACTGGCACTATTAGTAGCTGGCGGGGGGGCTTTACTAATGGCGGATTATACAAGTTGGTCATCCACATATATAGCCTTATCTGGTTTGATGTTAGTTGGTGTAGTAACGGTCCTTTTTATCCCTGAACCGAAAAGCGCATATGTCATGCCGGATGAGGGTGCCAACTTTTTCGGGTGGTTTCTTTCTGCTGTGTACAAACCCTTCGCCGATTTTTTTTCGCGAAATGGGTCGCTTGCCCTATTGATATTGGCCTTTGTGGGGGTTTTTAGAATTAGTGACTTACTTATGGGGGTAATGGCTAATCCTTTTTACATCGACATGGGCTTTACCCTGACCGAGATTGGGGTGGTAACAAAGTTTTATGGCACCCTAGCAACTATAATCGGGGCCTTTTCTGGGGGGTTGCTGGTCGTGAAATTTGGTATTTTACGCCCTCTGCTTCTAGCAGCGGCCCTACTTGCTTTGACAAATTTACCTTTTGCTATTCTAGCCAGTCTTGGTGCGAACTTATGGCTTCTGGCCGGGACTATAACGGCCGATAATTTTTCAGCAGGCCTCGGTGGGGCAGTATTCATCGCCTACCTGTCCAGTCTGACCAATCGGCTGTACACGGCGACCCAATATGCTTTGTTCACATCTCTAATGACTTTGCCAGGAAAGTTTTTAGGGGGTTTTAGTGGCATCTTAGTGGACGGGTATGGCTACACGAAATTTTTTATACTAGCGACATTGGCTGGCATACCCGCCATTTGTTTAGTGTTGCTTCTCATGCGAAGTCAGGCAAGACGTTTGGCGTAAAGTCGGATGCCTGGCTTCCAGGCCCAACGGACTTTAATAATATCAAATCCGTGTGAAACAAGGAGCTTGGCTAGATTTGAAGGGTTGAAATAGAGGCAGTGCGAAGGTGGGCAGAATGCATCCCACTCGCATATATTCTTTGGTCTCCGCCAGTGCCCAATGTCAGGTGTCGTCAAATATAAAAGGGCGTTGGGCTTCATGAGTTGCGCTATAGCAGACAAAAAAGAATTTACATCAGAGACATGTTCAATTACTTCAGAACAGTACACCACATCAAACTGCATCGTTGTTTGATACTGTTGAACAGTGCCTTGAAAATAGTCGTTTCCAGGAAAATTTTTCCGTGCGTAGTCAAGAGAGGCCCCATCCAACTCAATACCATGTGCTGAAAAACCGGTTTCTCTGGCAGCTTCCATAGTAAAGCCCCCATTACAGCCTACGTCCAAAAACTTGTTTCCAGATGCCTTGTTCCTTATTTTTTTCAGGAGTCTTCGGGCACGACGGAGCTTTTTATCTGCTTTTGCAAAATATCCAGTTGTGGTCCCGCAGTACGCGTCGCTATAGAGGTTTGATACGCTTTCTAATGAAAGCATCGGATCAAGGTAGACGAGCCCGCAGCTTTCACACTTGTAAAGGCACAGCCCATCTTTAGTGGCGTACAGTGGGGCGTTTGGACTATTACATATTTGGCAGGGGGTCGTCGCTGTTTTAGTCGAATCCGTCATGGCGTTTTAATCATACGACAAGTCACAACAAGGCGCGACCTAGGATTATGGTGTTTCTTTGCTCAATTACTGCCTACGGAATTAGCTCAGTGGCTTTTCCAAAGCATATCCCGCTGAGCGGACTGTTCGTATCAGATCAGCTCCGTTTTCGCTATTAAGTGCTTTTCTTAAACGCCGTATATGAACGTCCACAGTGCGAGCCTCCACCACTATATCGGGGCCCCATACCGCGTCCAGCAATTGCTCGCGAGAGTAGACCCTCTTGGGGTTTTCAAGAAAGTGCCGAAGAAGCCTATATTCCGTTGGGCCGAGGGAGATGTAGCGGCCAGAGCGCTTTACTCTGAAGGTGGTGAGGTCCATTTCAATATCCGCGTACATAAGGGCTTCTTGCGATGTTACCGGCTTAGACCGACGCAGAACGGATGCCACTCGTGCGACTAGCTCAGCAGGTGAGAAAGGCTTGGAGATGTAGTCATCAGCACCGCTTTCAAGACCCTGAACTCGATCTAGCTCTTCCCCGCGGGCCGTTAACATAATGATGCCTATATCTCGGGTATCCTTCTGACGTCGCAGGGCTCTACAAATTTCCAACCCGGAGACGGAGGGAAGCATCCAATCTAGAATAAGGACATCTGGCTTTTCCTCTTTTATCATTATCAGCCCTTCTTCTCCGTCTAGTGTGTTACGAACACGATAACCGGCGCGCGAAAGGTTATAACGAATAACTTCAGATATATCGGGTTCATCCTCGACGATAAGTACAGATGCTTTGCTATTTTGCATGCTCATTGGTCCCTATTCTGACCTTCTGCCGGAGTATGTAGGGAAGTAGTGTCGGCCTTAGGTCTATCACCCATGGTTCTCTCGCCGGTACTGTGATAATGGATGATTTCGCAGATGTTCGTTACGTGGTCACCTATCCTTTCCATGTTTTTTGCAACGAATAGGAGGTGGGTACAGGTCGTAAGAAGTTTTGGATCCTCAAACATATAGGTTAACAATTCGCGAAACATACTATTATAGAGTTCGTCGACTTTTTCATCTTCGCGCCAAGTGCTCATGGCTTTCTCGTGATCGTTATCGATAAAGGCGTCCAGGGAGTTCTTCACCATTGTTTGCACTATGAGGGCCATGGCCCTTAGGCTAGAAAGTGCAGGAAATTGATCAACACTGGATAAAGCAATTGTACGTTTGGCAATATTGGCGGCGAGGTCTCCCATTCGTTCCAAATCTGATGAGATTCGCAGCGCACCAATGACAGCACGAAGGTCATCTGC
>CACETT010000024.1 GCA_902562525.1 uncultured Alphaproteobacteria bacterium | reverse complement strand
CTTCGCCGAAAAACTGGCAACCAATTAGAGATTATGGGAACCTCTCTCCCAATAACTATGGTCAGACAATTGGTTGAACGTGTGGCCCCGACGCAAAGCAGGGTTTTAATTGGTGGACCCCCGGGTAGTGGCAAAGAGTTTATTGCACGAATAATTCATCAAAAATCGTCACGTTCTGATGGGACTTTTGTAGCGTTAAATTCGGCATCCATGACTCCTGAAATTGTTGAAAAGGAGTTGTTTGGTCTAGAACAAGCTGGTTCAGCTGCTAACGGACCAATTCATATTGGCACACTTGAACAATCACATGGGGGCACCCTATTTATCGATGAAGTTGGGGATATGCCAATAGAGACACAAGGAAAAATTTTGAGAGTTTTACAGGAACAAAGTTTTAGCCGGGTGGGTGGCAACGAGAAAGTATTAGTGGATGTGAGGGTAATAGCAGCAAGTAGTCGAAATTTATTAGAGGAAATAAATAAAAACAACTTCAGGGAAGACCTATACTACCGGCTTAATGTGGTTCCAATTCAGGTTCCTGCTTTGCGGGAAAGGCCAGAAGACCTTCCCGAGTTATTAAAATATTTTATGGATCTGGCCTCAGAAACAACAGGACTACCGGGAAGAGAATTCACAGAGGATTCTATTGCCGTCATGCAAACCTGTGAATGGCCCGGCAATGTTAGACAATTAAAAAACGTTGTAGAATGGTTATTAATAATGGCTCCCGGAGGAGAAAAAACTCCACTCGAACCATTTATGTTACCCCCAGAATTAACCGAATCAACTCCAACCGCACTGCGGCCGGATAGGGCGCAGGAGGTCATGTCATTACCGTTAAGAGAAGCACGAGAAATATTTGAACGACAATATTTGGAGTCCCAAATTAGCCGATTTGGAAATAATATTTCACGGACTGCGTCTTTTATAAGGATGGAACGTTCGGCATTGCATCGTAAATTAAAGTCTCTGGGTATTGTTCCGGGGGAAAAATCTAAATTAATTTAGAAAGATTACATCTATAGGGAATTAATAGAGTGAAAGTGATAGTTTGTGGGGCAGGGCAGGTAGGGTTTGATATTGCACGCCAACTAAGTGCTGAAGACAATGATGTCACCGTAGTAGACCACGACTATGAGCGCTTACGTAAAGTGAACGAGGCATTAGATGTTCTGACCCTCCAAGGGTTTGCCTCATATCCAGATATATTACAGTTAGCCGGTGCCGAAACCACCGACATGTTAATAGCCGTAACCCAAGTCGATGAAATTAATATGGTTTCTTGCCAAGTGGCTCACACGCTTTTCAATATTCCAATCAAAATTGCTAGAATTCGGCACCACGCATATCTCGAACCCAATTGGCAACATCTTTTCAGCAGGGATCAAATGCCAATCGATGTCATCATATCTCCCGAAAATGAGGTTGTAGAGTCCATAGGACGCCTTCTCGAAGCGCCAGGGGCAACTGACTTAATAGGATTTTCAGAGGGCAAGATTAAATTAGTTGGCATGCGATTAAATGAAGACTGTCCAGTAATAAATACTCCGCTCCGGCAATTAACCGAACTGTTCCCCGAACTTAACATTACAGTTGTTTACATAATTAGAGAAGAAGAACATATCTATCCCAAAGAAATGGAACAGCTTCTCCCGAAAGACGAAATTTATTTTGTAGCTGACAGCGCTCATGTAGGCCGAGCCATGCAGATATTTGGGCACGAAGAAGTTCCCGCCCAAAGCATTATTATAATTGGGGCAGGGAATATTGGTTTACAACTCTCCAAGAACCTTCAACAAAAGGCGCAAGGAGTAAATGTAAAATTAATAGAATCCAATAAGGAAAAGGCTGAACAAGTTGCTGAGGTATTAGATGACACTATCGTTATTCATGGAGATGCCTTGGAAAAGGAAATTTTAGAAGAGGTTAACGTAGCTGGAGCTGAAACAATTATCGCTGTAAGCGATGATGACGAAGTGAATATTTTATCATCGGTACTAGCCAAACGCTACGGCTGCTCCAGAGCCGTGGCCTTAATTAATGAGACTACTTATGCACCCTTAATATCGCCCCTAGGTATTGATACAGCGATAAGCCCTCGTGATATTACCGTTTCCCGTATTTTGGAACACATTCGGAGGGGAAGGATTCATTCTGTGCACTCCTTGCATAGTGGGAACGCCGAAGTCATCGAGGCTGATGCTTTGGAATCAGCACCTGTCATAGGAGTACCACTACAAGAGGCTAAATTGCCCCGTGGAGTGCTAGTGGGCGCACTACTCCGTGATAATCAGGTGATAATTCCAAGAGGACAAACTATGATCCAAAAAGGTGATAGAGTTATTATTTTTTCTCCTAAAGAATCTATTAAAGCAGTAGAGAAATTGTTCTCAGTCGCCTTTGGTTATTTTTGATATACGAATAATTCGCTAACCTAATGCATCCCCCATCAATCCTTCGCGTAGCTGGCATAATATGCATCATCATAACCGGTTGGATGCTAGCTCCTTTGGCATTTTCGGTTGGGCGCGGAGAAACTATCTCGCAGCAAGCCTTTATTGTTAGCTTTGCGGTTTCGCTGTTTATCGGTGTGAGTACTTTATTGGCCACCAATCGGGTAAAAATTTCTCTGGGAAAGAGGGATTGTGCCATCTTAATCCCTCTCATCGCAACCATCGCCACCATTCTTAGCGCATTGCCACTATACCTAGGGGGAGGCTTCCACACCATTTTTCATGCTAGCTTTGAGGCGCTCTCAGGGCTCACGACAACCGGTATGAGTTTGGCTCCAAAACCAGAAATTCTCAGTCAAACTGAACTTTTATGGCGAGCTATGCTGCAGTGGATGGGCGGATATGGTACTTTGATTTTGGTTATCTGGGCACTGCCATATTTGGGCTTTGGTGGAGCATTCAAGGCCTCGAGCGATGACCCTGAAAAACAAAATTTGTTTCCGCACTTATCTTTTAAGAAGACACTAATAAAGCTGTTAGCAGTGTACTTTGTCATCAGTCTTCTTTGCACCCTAGCACTGTTTGTTTCAGGTCTGCCTTTATTCGAATCAGTTTGCTATACTATGAGCACTGTATCCACCGGCGGGTTCCTAGTTCAAAGCGAAGGGCCTTTAGGGTCCAACAAGTGGCCGGTGGAAATCATTTTAATGTTATTTATGATCCTTGGCGCCATGAACTTTATGCTTCATGGGAAAGCTTTATCAGGATCTTTAAGAAACTATATGAAGGATCAAGAAAGTCAGAATTTTCTTATTCTTATCCTTTTGAGTGCATGTATTGCCGTAGTGGTTGTAGACGATTCAGGTGAAGGGATGTTCAATTTTTACAACGCAATGATGCAAATAATATCAATTGTAACAACAACCGGTTATCCTTCTCCTGAAGCAAATACTTTTATGCCAAATTTTTATTTTTTGTTACTCCTAATATTAGCTGCTTTAGGAGGAACCGGAAGTTCGACCTCCGGCGGGTTTAAAATTTCACGACTTACTTTTTTTCTACAACAATCCAAGCAAGAACTATATCGCTTGATCCATCCTCATTCGGTAACGCCAATAAATTATGGAGGTCAATCCATATCCACGGAATCGGTAAAAGCATTATCTGTATTTTCTATCAGCTTTATTGGACTGATAAGCCTTCTTACTGCTTTTTTATCATTGTTTAATATGGAATTTTCCCAGGCAATTACTTTGGCCATTGCAACTATAACCAATAATGGGCCTAATATTGTTCAAATTTCTGGAGAAACCAACATTCTTCTCGATCTTCCAATGGTGGCACAATTAGGTTTAATGTTAGGAATGTTGATGGGACGGTTGGAAATTTTATGTGTTCTAGTGCTTCTAAATTTTTCTTTTTGGCGGAATTAAAAAAGATATGTCCCAAATTACATACGTGAACGGCAAATATCTTCCGCATAACAAAGCTTTCCTCCATGTCGAAGATCGTTCGACTCAATTTAGTGATGGCGTGTACGAAGTAATCGCAGTCATTTCTGGGAACCTAGTAGACCCCCAAATGCATTATAGACGGCTCATTCGTTCGCTAACTGAACTTGAAATGAATTTGCCTATGTCTGTTAATGTCCTACATTTAAATATCAAAGAAGTAATACGACGAAATCAATTAAACTCAGGTCTTTGTTATCTTCAAATTTCTCGAGGATCAGCACCAAGAAATCATGTAATTCCGAACCTAATCAAAGAGACGGTAGTAATAACTGCAAGGCACTCAGAACCAAATGGTGGTAAAGGTGCCAAGCAAGGTGTCTCGATTATCACTACAGAAGACATCAGATGGAAACGCCCTGATATAAAATCTGTATCCTTACTCCCCAACGTGTTGGCTAAAAACCAAGCAGCCCAAAGAGGTGCTTTTGAAGCATGGTTGGTGGAGAGTGGGGAAGAAGAAATTATTATAGAAGGCAGTAGTTCAAATACGTGGATTGTTAGCCAGAGTGGCCAGGTGATAACTCATCCTGAAGGGGTAAAAATGCTGAGCGGTGTCACCCGCAATAGAATTATAGATCTTGCAAGGTCAAATGGTATAGAGGTACTGGAAAAACCCTTTACAGTCACTCAAGCTAAAACTGCTTCGGAAGCCTTCATGACCAGCACAAGCTCGTTTGTGGTTCCCGTTATTGACATCGATGGACATAAAATTGGGAATGGCAAATGTGGGCCTGTCACTATTGCAATACAAAAGCTCTATAATGACTTTGCACAAAGGTCATGCGGTGAAGTCTAATTTTAACCCACGACCCTAGTGGAATATTTCTTAAGTCCCACAAAACTCTCTAAAAATTCCAGAAAATAATTTAAGTAATTGAAACAAAATACTTTTATTTCCAAAAGAATTCTTTTTTTATTTGCCAACACCTGCGTTAGCCTGTGTTACTATTGGATGCTACGCGGAGTAGGGAAAACGAAGCACGTGTCTGCTCGGTAACGAGCGTGGGCGCTTCAGCTGAAGTTTCGGAGGGAACCCATTGTGGCTGCAGAAAAGAGTCAAAATGTTCAAGATATTTTCCTGAACACTGTTAGAAAAAGACATGCGCCTGTTACAATATTTCTTGTTAATGGAGTAAAGCTCCAAGGTAATATTAGTTGGTTTGATAATTTTTCAATTTTGCTTAAGCGTGAATCTCAAATTCAGTTAATTTACAAACATGCTATTTCTACAATTATGCCATCTGGTGAATTAGATCTCTTCCAAGAAAATGACGACTAATTGCAAGTAATGATCAGATGAAAATAAAGAATCACCAAAAACAGCAGAGTAGTCGCGTTTGACCCGAACTGTTGTAATCCGCCCGGATATATTTCATTCAAAAAACACATCCCGCCATCCGGAACGTGGGCTTCAAGAGGCGGTAGCCCTTGCCAAGTCAATCGACCTTCTGGTGGTTGATGCAAAAATCATTAAAATTAGACGCTTAAGTCCCTCAACACTTTTTGGAACAGGCATAATAAGATCTCTGGCAGAAAGTCTTGATAATCAAAAAATTGAGTTAGTTATTGTAGACGGGAAGCTCTCGCCGACCCAGCAGCGTAAGTTAGAAACTGAATGGAAGTGCAAGGTTATTGACCGCACCGGAATTATTTTAGAAATATTCCAAGCCAGGGCTAATACTCACGAAGGGCGTCTCCAAGTGGAACTTGCAGCCCTTGATTATCAGAGAAGTAGGTTAGTTAGAGCCTGGACCCATTTAGAGCGGCAACGTGGCGGACGTGGCTTTCTTGCAGGCCCAGGCGAATCTCAAATTGAATCCGACAGAAGACAAATTGACCAGCGGCGAAGTCAAATCCGAGCAAACCTCGATAAAGTTGTTAAGACCCGTCACCTGCAACGGGCACCAAGAGAAAAAATTCCCTTACCCTTAGTTGCCTTAGTTGGCTATACAAATGCTGGAAAATCAACGTTATTTAACCGCTTAACCACGTCCAATACCTACACCGCTAACCAACTTTTCGCCACACTAGACCCAAAGATGTGTAAAGTTGTCTTACCTTCTGGCTCCCCAGTTATTCTATCTGATACGGTCGGCTTCATTGGGGATATTCCGACTGAATTAATAGCCGCATTTCGGGCCACGCTAGAGGAGCTATATCACGCAAGTATATTTCTCCATGTGCGAGACTTCTCTGATCCCGATAATTTGAATCAAAAACGAGATGTTCAGAAGACCCTAAAAGAACTGGGTATCGAGGATGGGGATAGTAGCGTCAAAATGATCCAGGTTCTCAACAAAATTGACCTTCTAAGAAATAGTAGTAGTATTTTTGATTTAGATGCTGATAAAGAAGGAGAAAATGTAGTTTCAGTTTCTAGCAAAACCGGGCAAGGGTGTGATAAATTATTGACAGCCATAGACGCAATTCTCATGAAGCAACGCCAAATTTTTAATATCAAAATACCCATGTCTGAGGGGTCTGCTCTGGCGTGGCTATACCGCAACGGAGCAGTTTTGTCCCGGAAGGAAGAGAAGGCTGATTTACTGCTTAAGGTTAGCATGGAGCCTGGGACAAAAGCCAAGTTTCAGTCGAATTTTGGTTCGCTAAGCCTAAAATCGACCTTATTTTAAAAATATTTGTTACCAGAAGGCCTCTAATCCTTGACAGTTCCTCTCCTAGTTCCTATATCGCCCTATAGTTAAGTTGGCACTCCTTAACTACGAGTGCTATTGGTGATTTTACAAAGGAAACTATAGATTTGGAGAGGCACGGATGAAAATCAGGCCGCTACACGACCGCGTAATGGTTAGGCGCGTGGAGGAAGATGAGCGGAGTTCGGGGGGTATAATTATCCCTGACACTGCTAAAGAGAAGCCCATGCAGGGCAAAGTCGTAGCCGCAGGTGCTGGGGCCCGCGACGATAATGGAAAAGTGATGCCGCTGGATGTGAAAAAAGGCGACACGATACTTTTTGGAAAATGGTCGGGAACCGAAGTAACAGTTGAAGGCGAAGAACTGTTGATTATGAAGGAATCCGATATCATGGGCATCATCGAGTAAGGAATTGGAAATATGCCTGCTAAAGACGTAAAATTTAGTGCTGACGCCCGCGAACGTATGCTTCGTGGCGTTGATACCTTGGCCAATGCGGTCAAGGTTACTTTAGGCCCGAAGGGGCGTAATGTTGTTCTCGATAAATCGTTCGGAGCACCCCGAGTTACTAAGGATGGTGTGACGGTCGCTAAAGAAATTGAGCTCAGCGATAAGTTCGAAAACATGGGAGCCCAAATGGTTCGCGAAGTTGCTAGCAAAACGAGCGACGTTGCGGGCGATGGAACCACAACAGCCACAGTACTTGCCCAAGCGATTGTCCGCGAAGGCTCCAAAGCTGTGGCTGCTGGTATGAATCCTATGGACCTTAAACGTGGTATTGACAAAGCTGTTTCAAATGTTCTGGGACATGTTGCTAAGACAGCCCGGCGCGTTTCTAGTCAGCAAGAAATTGCCCAAGTGGGCACAATTTCTGCAAATGGCGAGAGCGAAGTTGGTGATATCATAGCGGAAGCAATGGAAAAGGTTGGCAAAGAAGGTGTCATCACCGTTGAAGAAGCTAAAGGTCTGGATACAGAACTAGATGTAGTTGAAGGGATGCAATTTGATCGGGGCTACTTATCTCCGTATTTTATTACCAACCCAGAGAAGATGACCTGTGAGTTAGAAGATCCATATATTCTTATTCACGAAAAGAAGTTATCCAATCTACAATCCCTACTTCCTTTGCTGGAATCAGTGGTGAAATCTAGTCAACCGCTTTTGATTATTGCGGAAGATATTGAAGGTGAGGCCCTGGCTACTCTCGTTGTCAATAAATTACGTGGTGGCCTTAAAATTGCTGGAGTAAAAGCTCCAGGATTTGGCGATCGACGGAAAGCAATGCTAGAAGACATCGCGGTTCTTACGGGAGGTCAAGTTATCTCGGAAGACGTTGGCATAAAATTGGAAAATGTTTCCTTGGACATGCTGGGCCGTGCCAAAAGGGTGATGATTGATAAAGAAAATTCCACCATCGTTGATGGTGCGGGTAAAAAGAAGGGCATAGATGGCCGGATCAATCAAATCAAAGCCCAAATTGAGGAGACTACTTCCGACTATGATAGGGAAAAGCTTCAGGAACGGCTGGCTAAACTTGCCGGTGGTGTAGCTATCATCAAGGTCGGTGGTATAACCGAGATTGAAGTAAAAGAGCGTAAAGACAGGGTTGAGGATGCTTTGCATTCAACTCGAGCTGCTGTCGAAGAAGGAATCGTTCCGGGCGGCGGCGTCACCTTAATATACAGCTCAAAGGGGTTACCGAAACTTCAAGGTGATAACCCTGACCAGCAAGTTGGTATAGAGATTGTGAATAAAGCACTCCGTATGCCGCTCAGAAATATCGCTGAGAATGCTGGTACGGATGGATCCATTGTCATTGGAAAAATCCTCGAGTCTAAAGACAATCGGTTTGGCTTTGATGCTCAGACTGAAAAGTATAAAGACATGGTAAAAGCTGGAATAATCGATCCAGCTAAAGTCGTTCGCGCTGCCTTACAAGATGCGGCATCTGTTGCAGGACTACTGATAACAACGGAAGCCATGATTGCAGACAAGCCTGAGAAGAAAGACGATGGCCCTGCAGGCGGCGGCATGCCACCCGACATGGGCGGCATGGGTGGCATGGGCGGCATGGGTGGTATGGGTGGATTCTAGATAGAAAAAAAACCACTAATACCATACAGTCAACCTGTTTAGATCGCGCCGGCCCTAGAGCCGGTGCGATTTTTTTATGCAAATAATGTTTGAGCGATTAGGGCTACAATGAAAGAAACTAATGTACGCAAAGCCGCAAACCATCTTTGGAAATTATGGAAAGAACATGAGACAATAGAAAGCTTGCCTGAACCATTAAAACCAATCAGTAGGGCCGAGGGATATGCAATCCAGGCCTGTCTTGAAGAGCGCTCAGAAGAGCCCATTTTTGGTTGGAAAATTGCGGCAACCAGCGATGCAGGACAGTCTCATATTGGCGTTTCTGGACCCATGGCGGGAAGACTTCTGAAAGAAAGAGTCTACTCAGATGGAGATGTAATTTCAGTCGATAAGTCTCTAATGAAAGTAGCTGAAGCTGAGTTTGCCTTCAGAATAGCTGCAGATCTGCCTCCTAAAGGACATCCATATAGTGTGGAAGAGGTCTTGAGAGCTGTAAGTCATTTGCACCCTTCCATTGAAATTCCAGACTCGAGATTTAAAAACTTTGCTAGTGCAGGTGAGGCCCAATTAATAGCAGACAATGCTTGCGCACATGAATTTGTTTTGGGTCCCCCCAGTGATGAAATTTGGCGAACCCTAGACCTAAAGAGGCATGCCGTCGAATTAAAAACTACAAAACCAGCGACCGAATCCGGAAAAGGGGGGAACGTCCTCGGAGATCCAAGAATAGCGTTAACTTGGTTGGTCAATGAACTGTGTCAATTCGGAATGTATGTAAAACAAAACCAAGTTATCACAACTGGAACAACAACTCAGCCTATCACCATTGAAAAAGGGATGGACGTTTCTGCAAAATTTGGCGTATTAGGATCTGTATCTGCGAGATTATAAATCTATACAGAACATTATGTTTAAATTTTCTGGCATTTATCCCGTTGAATTCCGCGCAAAAGCAAAAGGCCCAAATGCCTGTGAGACTGGCATCAATTCTAGATGATTAATGTTTACATTTTTTGGGGCTGTTGCGACAAAGCAAACTACTTCAGCTACGTCATTTGGGCTCATAGGGTTAACACCTTTTAGCATATTCTCTGCTTTATCAACGTCACCCTTGAAGCGAACCGAGAGAAATTCTGTTTTTGTTGCACCGGGCTCGATGCAGCTCACCTTTACCTGAGTCCCCAACAAATCAGCACGCAAATTAAGGGAAAATTGATGCACAAATGCTTTTGTCCCACCATATACATTCCCTCCAGGGTAAGGATAAGAACCAGCAATAGACCCAATGTTAATAATATGCCCCCGGTCCCGCGATACCATTCCTGGCAAAATACTCCGGGCACAATAAATCAGCCCCTTAATATTTGTGTCTATCATCCTGTCCCAATCGTCTAAATCCGATTCTGCAGAGGATTCCATTCCAAGAGCAAGGCCAGCATTATTAACTAAAACATCAATCTGAGAAAATTCTTCGGGAATGGCGCAAAATTTTCTTCTTACCTCCTCGCGCTCACAAATATCGAGCTGCAACACATGGCACTCTGTTTGCAGAGATTCGGCGAGGCTCCTTAACCTATCTATTCGCCGCCCAACTAGTATTAATTTCAGGCCTCGCTCAGCGAACCTTCGGGCAACCGCTTCGCCAATTCCGGCTGTTGCCCCTGTAATTAGCGCAATGTTTGGATTTGAAATAGCCATCTTTCCCCCTGATTTTTGATTGCCTTTAAAAAAGTCACATGAAAGAGATAAATTTGAACTGAGAATAATATAATTATGATATGATTATCCAGTTAGATTATAGGTATTTAATGCGATAATTTGCTTAACACCCAAAGGAGTAACAAATGTCCACTGTGAAAAAAGTAGCCTTTCTCGGATTGGGTGTCATGGGATTCCCGATGGCGGGTCACTTGGCGTCAAAAGGGTTCCAAGTTGTGGTCTACAACCGCTCCAAAGAGAAGAGTGAGCAATGGCTTGGAAAACATAATGGATCCTCAGCTTTAACGCCAAAAGAAGCTGCCATTGGCTGTGATATCGTCTTTGCTTGCGTGGGTAATGATGACGACGTTCGTAGTGTCGTCTATGGGACCGACGGCGCCTTGAATGGAATGCAGGAAGGGGCAATTTTTGTTGATCACACAACGGCTTCAGCTAATTTAGCCGTCGAACTTTCAGAAGCTACTAAAGAAAAAGGCTTTGAATTCATTGATGCTCCAGTATCAGGGGGACAAGCGGGAGCGGAAAACGGTGTTTTAACAGTAATGTGCGGTGGGGACGCAGCAGTCTTTGAAAAGATCAACCCAGTAATTGACAGCTATGCCAAAGCGGTAACCCTAATGGGCGACGTAGGTGCAGGGCAGTTAACAAAGATGGTTAACCAAATATGTATAGCAGGCCTTTTGCAAGGCTTGTCCGAAGGAATGAATTTTGCCCTCAAAGCAGGCTTGCAGCCTGAAAAAGTGATCGATGTCATCTCAAAAGGTGCGGCCGGTTCCTGGCAGATGGAGAACCGAGCCCTTACAATGACCAAGGGTGAGTTTGAGTTTGGTTTTGCAGTAAATTGGATGCGAAAAGATCTAAAAATAGTTCTGGAGGAAGCGCAAACGAATAAGGCGCGTCTCCCGGCGACCGCATTGATCGACCAATTTTATGCGCAAGTTCAGGAAAGAGGAGGGGGCAGATGGGATACTTCAAGTCTAGTTCATCTGCTAATGCACGATTGACGTGGTAATTTTGCCAACCGGAATTATAGTCTTACTCCTCTAGTTTGACTTGCTCCCAGTACCTCTGCATAACGCCAAGTTTGTCGGGGCTAACAGTCAATTGAGCGGCATCTCCAAGCAGGGCTTCCACCCGCCTAAAGCGTCGATCAAACTTTTTATTAGCTTTCCGCAAGGATTCCTCAGGATTAAGACCCAGATGACGCCCTAAGTTAGTACATGCAAAGAGAAGGTCTCCGAATTCCTCTTCTATTTTCTTTCTGCTGGACTCCAGTTGAACTTCCTCCTGAAGTTCCCCAAGTTCCTCTCGTATTTTCTCCATGACTGGTCCTATTTCAGACCAATCAAAGCCCATGGTGGAGGCCCTTTGTTGTAGTTTAGCCGCAATTGACAGGGCGGGGAGGGCCCAGGTTATACCATCTAAAACACTCGTGGAGCCCTTACCCTTAACAGCAGCCTTTCGCTGACGTTCGACGATTTTGATTTCTTCCCAACTTAGGTTGTTTAACTCCTTCGTGGATTCCTGACCTTGGTTTTCCTCCTCGAAAATTTTGGGATGTCTACGGATCATTTTCTCACAGATACTATTTACAACATCCGAGAACTCAAATCTGTTTTTTTCAAGGCTAAGCTGACTATAAAATACGATTTGGAATAATAAATCGCCCAGCTCTTCTTTTAGACCTTCAAAATCTTTCCGCTGAATAGCGTCCAGAACTTCATAAGCTTCTTCTATCGTGTGGGGAGTTATCGTGTCATATGTTTGAGCCAAATCCCATTCACAACCGCTATTAGGATCACGGAGACGTGACATAATTGCTAATAAGGTGTCTAAATCACTCATGTGAGTAGCCTAGTAGTAGTATTGAGTTAGTAGGGTCTCAAGACGGCAAATATCGCATAATGTATATTATGGGAAATAATAATAGCTCCATTTATCATAATCACTTATAGTCGACTCCCAGTGTCTTTCCTAAAGTATCCACGCCCAACCCTTATGGCGCCCCCAACTAACGCCATGAGCCCTACACACACAGCCAAAATCACCAACCCCTGGACCGTGCTCAACTCCGTACCAAATGAACTGTATACTGCCACCCTTATGCATCCCCAAATAAACCCTGCCGCCAACAGAAACTGCACAGTCTGCGCCGGACGCCTTTCAGGATCCCAGCCAAAGATCGCCGCCACTATCCACAATATGGGATCTCGCAAGGAACCCGAGACAATACTAACCAACAGCTCATAGTTGCCCATAAATTCTAACCTCCGCCCGCGGCCACACCCTGCATCTTTTGCCCTCAAGTGTCAGGATTGACGCGGTTAAATAATCTGTAGAAATTGCCGGTAGTTTTTTCCTCTAAAACACAACTATCAATATCGAGCATAGTACTAACAAATTCAGCTGTATGCTTCAGAAAGCTTGGTTCATTGCGCTGCCCGCGACAGGGCACCGGCGCCAAAAATGGGGCATCCGTCTCTAGGAGAAGATGGTCAATTGGGAGCGTTTTAGCCACAGCCCTCAGTTCTTCAGCATTCTTGAAGGTAATTATTCCTGATAACGAAATAGAGAGCCCACAGTTAACTGCCGCTTTAGCCAATTCATATCCAGCTGTAAAACAGTGAATTACCCCAGGAAAAGTACCTTTAGCCGACTCTTCCTTTAAGATTTGAATCATATCTTTATCGGCGTCTCTCGAGTGAATAATTACTGGAAGTCCACTTTCTCTTGCCACCTCAATATGAGCAACAAAACTCGCCCGCTGTTTTTCACGGTCACTGTGATCGTAAAAATAATCAAGGCCAGTCTCGCCAATTCCAATAATTTTTTGGTTCAAGTCAATTTCTTCGAGAATTTCGAAGGGTCGGAACTCAGGTTCCTCCTCTACATTATGAGGATGTATACCTACAGAACAATAAATATTATCTTCTTGTGAAGTTAACGCTAACACTTCTGGGAAACGGCTTAGTCGAGTGCAAATAGTCTGCATTACACCTACTCCAGATTCCTTTGCCCTTTGTAAAACCAAGGGCATGTCCTCCTTAAAATCAGAAAAATCTAAATGGCAATGACTATCAATTAACATACCTGTTACTCTGTTTTAACTTAGGATCAAGCTCTCAAGTATCAAGGTGCCTTGGAAACACTCCGACCGGTTTCGGCAACAAGGCCTTAGACTCCACGCTATGGTCATCGGCTAAAAATGCAAAATTCCTAGAATCTTTTGGAACATTAAGTTGGTCTAAAATTTTTCCTGCAGAAGTAGGAACAAACGGTTGCATCAAAATAGCGATCTTTCGGATTGTCTCTGATAAAACAAATAATACAGTTTCCATCCTCTTTTGGTCTGTAGATTTTAACTTCCATGGAGCCTGACGGTCCACATAAGAGTTTGCTCCACGGATTATTTGCCATATTTTTTCCAATGCGTCGCTTAATGCCTGTTCCTCTACTGACGAGCGCACGTCATTTAACAGCGCTCCAACATTGCGCAAAAGTTCAACATCCTCTTTTTCATATGATCCGGGCGTTGGCATAGCTCCGTCACAATTACTGTTTATCATAGACAATACGCGTTGAACTAAGTTACCAAAATCATTAGATAAATCACTATTTATACGAGTTTTAAGTGCAGTAATAGAAAAATCTCCATCGCTCCCAAATGGCACTTCTCTTAACAGGAAATATCTCACCTGATCTAATCCAAAAGTATCAATCAATTGAAAGGGGTCCACAACATTACCTGAACTTTTTGACATTTTTTCCCCTTCGACTGTCCACCAACCATGAGCAAACACTCTTTTTGGAATAGGTAAACCAGCGGACATCAGAAAAGCAGGCCAATAAACCGCATGAAATCGGAGAATATCTTTTCCTACAATATGTAAAGCAGAGGTCCAGAATTTTTGAAAGGTATTACCGGATTGATCAGAGTATCCTATCGCTGTTAAATAATTAGTTAACGCATCAAGCCACACATACATAATATGGGTATTGTTTCCCGGAACTGGTACCCCCCATTTAAAACTAGTTCTAGATACCGAAAGATCTTGCAGTCCTCCTTCAACGAATCTAATTACCTCGTTACGTCTAGATTTAGGTGAAATAAAACTCGGTTGCTCGGCATATAATTTTAATAGCTTGTCCTGCCAGCGGGAAAGACGAAAGAAATAACTAGGTTCCTCTACCCATTCAACTTTGCCACCAGAGGGTGCCAAATAACCCCCAGCGCCATCACTCTTCAATTCATTTTCTGCAAAATATGCCTCGTCCCTCACGGAATACCAACCTGAGTAACTATCAAGATAAATATCCCCAGTATCCACTAAGGATTTCCAAATTTTCTGGCTAGCTAATATATGTCTGGGTTCGGTAGTACGTATAAAATCGTCATTACTGGCTCCCAACTTGTCGGTCAAATCTCGAAATCTCTGGGAAACTCGATCCGTAAAAACTTGAGGGCTTTCCCCAAATTCCAATGCAGATTTTTCTACTTTTTGCCCATGTTCATCAGTTCCAGTGAGAAAAAAAACTTCCTTCCCGTCAAGGCGCATAAATCGAGCAATAGTATCGCAAGCGATCGTGGTATAAGCATGACCAAGGTGCGGCACATCATTAACGTAGTATATAGGCGTCGTGATGTAATAATTTTCAAGGTTTGGCATCTATAAAATATTAGCTCTCTGATAATTTACTTATAGATAAAAATGTTGATAGAAAAACATGCTTCCGATCTAAATTAATTTTCTTTACTTGTTTGTATAGACGATTCGTTTCTTCCCATAGATGGACCCACTCATCAAGCTTCTTTCCCGAAATTAGCCTGCTTGCCGTGGACATATCCTGCGAGACAATGGGAATCCCAACTTTGGGATTAAATTTGGCGCGGATAGCAGTAGACAACCATTTTGCGATATATTTCATCGCTAGATCAAATTTTTCCTCCGCGCCTCTGGCGCACAACTCGTCTGACAAATTGTGAACTTTGGAATAGTCAATCCGTGGCGCCTGGCCAAGCAAATTTTCTAGTTCACGGAAAAGTGTGAGTCCATCATTATGAATTACGCCTGTAGCTATGCCAGGACTCCCATCTGATAAATGAAATATTAACTCCAATTCACTGAGAGATAAGGTCTCCCCTTCACTCGCTAATGCACTAATAAAATCTTTCAGTATCAGTGGTTGAAATACCTGGCGCTGACAACGCGATGTTATAGTGTTAAATGGAAGTTCATGAATATGACTAATTAAAATGAGAAGGGTTTGTTTGGGCGGTTCCTCTAGTACCTTTAGAATTGCATTGGCCCCGCTTCTGTTCATCTCGTCAACGGAATCGATTATAGCAACTCGCCACAGGGAAGAAACAGCCGTAAGAGAAAAAAACTTCCGCAGTTTTCTAGCTTCATCTACCGTAATTTCTTGTCGCTCTTTTCCGGTTCTTGGGTGCAGCCCTTTTTCCACTACAAACAAATCAACATGTGCCCTTGCGGCTACCTGCGATACCACACTCTCATCAAACATAAGTAATGAGGGCCTGTTTACTTGATCTCCTAAATCAAATGCAAGCGATTGTTCCGCGGTTTGGCTCAATAAATAACGGGCCAAATAGTAGGCAAAGGTGGCCTTTCCTATACCTTTTGGACCGCTCAACAGCAACGCATGGGGCAATCTACCCATATCAAAACTTTGGATTACACGTTTAAGAATATCCTCATGGCCACATAAGACGGTGGTTTCTCTTGGATGACTAAACTGCATTGTAACAAAGCGGGTTCTTCAAATCTCAAACCTTTGCTCTACAAGATCTATAATCTGCCTGCTTATTCTTTCAATTGATTGCATGGAATCAATAACAACACACCGGTCGGTTTCGTTAGCCGCTATCTCAAGAAAGGCCTCTCTCACTTTTTCGTGAAAAGAAAGGTCCATAGACTCGTATCTATCCTCACCGTCTACTCGTGCTTGTGTTCGCTTAAGCCCTTCCTCAACTTGTAGATCCATGACAAATGTGAGATTAGGAGAAAATTGCTCAATGAAAAGTCTGCTCAAGGTATTAATCGTACTTTCACCAACCCCCATGGCCATTCCTTGGTAGGCCATACTAGAATCTGTAAAGCGATCACAAATAACCCAAGTTCCACTCTGCAAAGCGGGCCATATTTTTTCAACAAGGTGACTGCGACGAGCAGCAAAGTGAAGGAGGGCCTCTGAATATGGATCACATTTTCCTTCTTCGCCCCTTACCAAAATTCTCCTTATTTCCTCTGCTATACCGGTACCCCCAGGTTCACGAGTAGAAAAAGTTTTTAGCCCACTTTCATTTAACCGCTCAGACAGTATTCCTACCTGGGTTGACTTCCCTGTACCCTCGCCGCCTTCAAAAGAAATAAACTTACCAAGTTGCGTGCCGTTTTTAATCACTAATTTTCCACCATTGCCTTAACTCTCTTACTCATTGGGTGCACCAAAAACCATATAACTTACAGCACCCTTTAAGCGGCCTATAGGACCCGCAAGCATAACTTCTTCTTGAGCGATTAAAGGAAGTTCAATAGTTTTGAACCCTGGCGCCTCAACAAATACACTCCCCAATTCCATGCCAGCTGCTATAGGTGCCGGTATCGGCGAATCATATTTTACTGTCACTCTCAACTTATCCCTTGAATTCCGATGCAGCGAAACAGTTAAATCATCCTCTATAACTAAACCAATTTTTGCTATTTTCCCCAGCCATACATCGCCACTTATAACCACCTCCCCTGCGGAGAAAAGATTGTAATTCGCAAACTGTCTAAATCCAAAATTCAAAAGTCTCTCTACCTCTGAGGCTCTTTGCGAGGGACTTTCCAATCCAGTTACCACAGCTATCAATCTTCTATCATTTCGTAGGGCCGTAGCTGCTAACCCATATCCAGCTTCTCTTGTATGCCCCGTCTTCATGCCATCAACACCGATATCTTTATAAAGCAAGGGATTACGATTAGCCTGGCGAATTTCATTATAGGTGAATTCTTTCTCGGCGAATAAAGGAAAATAATCTGGGAAATCTTTAACAATTTTTTGGGTTATCATAGCAATATCGGCGGCACTCATCTTATGTTCAGGATGAGGCCAACCAGTAGAATTTTGGAACACACTATCCAGAAGACCGAGTTCAGAGGCCTTTTCATTCATCAGATCTGAAAAAGTTGCCTCATCTCCGCCTATTGCCTCAGCTAGAACAATGCACGCATCATTGCCGGATTGCACAATAACGCCGCGGAGCAAATCTTCAACAGACACTTGCTTGTCTACTTCGACAAACATTTTGGAGCCGCCCATCCGCCAGGCTTTTTCACTAACGGTAAGCAAATCATCGAAAGTTATAATCCCGATTCTCAATGCATCAAACACCATGTAAGATGTCATAAGCTTGCTAAGAGACGCCGGAGGAACTGGCACTCGGCTATTCTTTTCGAATAGCACCGTCCCAGTGGTATAATCCATTAAGTAAGCGTGAGGGGCAGCTGTTTCAAACTTAGGAGCTGACCAAGCAATGGATATAAGAGAGATGAAAACGAAAATTTTAAAAAACAAAAACTTTCCAAAGTTGATGAAGAACTTGAGCAAGTAATACCTCACGTTATTTTTTCTCCTAATACTGCACCCACCAATTTGGTGATCTTTCTAAATAGCAAATGCTACCCCTCTGAGCACTCTAAAAAATTACCTCTCTCCGGGCACGAGATGCGAATCTGTGTATCCAGCCTTTATCAACTGTTGAATTAGTGTGTCGGCTGAATCCACGTTATACACTGGCCCCACTCGAACTCGATAAAAGGGTTGGCCCTCCAAATAAATCTCAGTTAAATGTACCGGAGTTCCAAAATAGGTCAGTTTACCACTTAGTTGTGATGCATTCTCTTCGAGCAAAAAGGCACCTACTTGGACAAAAAATTCTTTTCCATCAGAATTTTTTGCTTCCCTCCCCTCCCAACTATGCCCGTCTTCGCGTTCCAACAAAATTAGATTTTCCTCCTCAGATGACTGTATCGAAGCTCCATCTGGTAGTGGCAACTCATTAACTGCCACCTCTATCGTCGGATTTGGGCCAACTAAGGCGCGTTCCTCTTCAGGGGTGTCCATCCTTTCAGCAATATAAAGGCCACCATCCGGAGAAATACTCTGCACCCGCACCATAGCTAATCCATCTTCCTCAAATCCCAGAAGTTGTGCCGCCCGTCGCGACAAGTCAATTATTCTTCCATTAACAAATGGCCCCCTATCGTTAATATCTAAATTCAACGAACGGCCATTAGATAGATTTGTAACACGTACCTTACTTGGCATTGGAAGTGTCTTATGAGCAGCAGTTAGATCATTCATATCGTAAATGGCACCATTGGCTGTAATTTTGCCATGGAACTGCTTCCCATACCACGAAGCTATACCTACTTCATTGTAATATGGATCTTCTTTGGGATAATACCAAAGTCCATTAATCTCATATGGTTTACCTACTTTATAGGTTCCTAATCTAATTTTCTCTGTTTCCATTTCTCCCACGGGTCTAGGATCCGGGGCCGGTGCGACTTCTGGCTCAGATTGTCGAACTATCTCCTTTATCCCATGCACAGCTAACTGAGTTTCCGCGCATGATGTTAAGAAGAGAAGAAGTAATAACGCACCGCTCAACCTCACAAAACCTTGCGCAGCCAGAACTGGTGACAAGGGGAAATAACAATCGAGGCGGTAAATCATAGACCTAATACCACGGTTCTACTTCCCGAGTTGATCCGACAAAGTCCCTACCGCGAGAGCAAAATAAACTGACCGGTTCCATTTCATTATATTCCTGAAATTATCGTACACCATATAGGCTGTACTACCATCCCCATCTGGTAAAACAATGGCAGCAGCCAATTGGCGGCCAGGCAACTCACCCCCATCATTCCTCCTGATCCCCATTTTCTGCCACTCGCCAATAGGTCTAATCTCCTTCAAGCCTATAGCAGAAGTATCAAAACCTTGCGGAAGGCGTACCTTCCTCCCCCATGTTTGATCAAAGCGCCACCCAGATTGATGGAGATAATTTGCTATAGAAGCAAACACGTCGGCCTGACTATTCCATATGTCCCGTTTCCCGTCATTGTCATAGTCCTCGGCAAAACTATGGAAACTAGATGGCATAAATTGGCATTGCCCCATTGCTCCTGCCCAGGATCCAAGCATTTCCTCGTTTGTAATTTCACCCAAATTTAGGATTTTTAGAGCGTTGATAAGCTCCGACCTAAAAAACGAACTTCGGCGGCCATCATAGGCTAGGGTTGCGAGGGAATTAATGACAGAAAACCCCCCAGTGAATCGTCCAAAATCACTTTCAATGCCCCATAAAGCTACTACAAACCTCAGTTGAACAAGATAATCTGATTCCACTTCAGCTAGTAAAGTTCGGTTTTCTTCCATAAACCGTTTGCCCGCATCGACTCTACTTTTTGGCACAACTTTTGTTAGATATTCCGCAAAGGATAGACGTCCCTCAGGTTGATTTCGATCTAGTTCTATAACACGAGGTATCAATTCAATATCTGGCAGCACATCTTCCAGCAAATCCCTCCTAATCCCGGCTTCCAGTGCCTCACTCTCCAGCCCAAAAAGCCAATCCTCAAAGACTTCATTAGGATCTGCCTCCAAGGTTGTCCTAGCCTGAATAACCATTGCAAGAATAGAGGCTAATAAAAAACTTAAGCATGGTTTCATATTAGTTTCCTGATCTGTCACTTAGCAAGATAGCGGAGTGTACAAAATAGCTGGTTGTTAGTAAAACTTTGGGATTACCGTAAGTAAAGTCTCAGGAAAAATGCTGCCAACAAATATTGGCAAACGGTAACAGGATTTGATGTCGAAAAAGACCCGCCCCAAGCTGTACGTGATATGTTTCTTTGATTTTTGAGGACGCATGGGGCTATAACCAGAAACGTTTGAAGGAGGAGTGGCAGAGTGGTTGAATGCACTGGTCTTGAAAACCAGCGTGCCCTCACGGGTACCGGGAGTTCGAATCTCCCCTCCTCCGCCACTGTGCCCAAAACAATGCCTGAATCAGGCAATTTTATTACGAGAGGCAAATGACTACATTTTATGAACCAGATCTTGGAAGCGAGCCAGACAACCCGTTTGCTCGGGACCAGAGCGGAAAGCTTGTACGGAGGAGTTATTGGTTAGATCTAAGTGACCAATCATTAATACTAATAATGACGAAAGGCATTGGAGCGACTCTAAGGGCGAGCGAGAAACGAGCACATTTATTGGATATAGCCAGAGATCATCTGGTGGATGAATGTTGTCAGGAAATACTAGCTCCAGAGAAAAATCAAGCTTAATAAAGTACTTTAAATGAATATATTTATGTAAATGATATTATATATTTGCATTTATTTACTATGAAATTACTTCTTATGAAGTTATATCCCCATGTCGAGATCGTTATAATCTTTTATGGACGTCTTTACGGTACTATCCCACCTGAAATTATCCATCCGACCTTCAAATGGTTGGTATACATAAGGGGTCTCACTAGGAAAACGTTCATGCCGAGCATTGATTGCATATGCGATCAAGCGAGACCGCTCCTCGATCCTCTGAGAGTCATAAATGGCTATATCGTTATGGATGCCACCACTTTCAACATTGAGTACTGACGACCTTCTATGGAAGCCAAAATTTACGGTGACCCTCCAATCCTGGCTTGTGTTTGCAAACGACCCGTGGACAGCCTGGCGATTACAAATTGCGACATCCCCTGGAGAACATACCATAGGAACCGCCTCAGGGATTCTATCTGCCTCCCCTCTCTTTAGCATCTTGGTGATATCTAACTTTCCTCGCTTATGGCTTCCCGGAACCACCCATAAGCCATTAGCAGGAGTACAACCAAACAATTGTGCCATGAAGCTAAACCCGTGCGTACCCTCGTCCAGGTTTGGATTATCCCAGTGAGTAAAGCCATCCTGATGCCAGGCAACAGACGCACCTCTCCCAGGTTCCTTCAAAAACAGAGCCTCGTTAAATGGAACAAAGTCAGTCCCATTGATAGCTTCAGCCACAGCTAGTAGGTCTGGATGGCCATAAACCCGCAAACAAGCCTCAGAAAACTGCAGAGAACCTAATATTACATACACGACTTCTTTCGGGGCATTAATACTCGCTTTAGGTTCTGTCATTTGGACTTGGTGGCGCCCATGGTTTGTTTCGGAACCTCCCAACGGATCGCTCAGCGGCTGGGCCCAGTTTAGATTCCGACCTTTGCAATCTGCAGCCAAGGCCG
>CACETT010000023.1 GCA_902562525.1 uncultured Alphaproteobacteria bacterium | reverse complement strand
GGATTACATTAACCATGAGACGGATACAAAGGAGCAGGAAGCTACCATAAGTCACAGTATTTCGTATAAGTGTAAAACCACAGATCCAGCAGGAATAGAGGAGTTATACGGGCCGGGTGCTCTAGACTTGATTTTTGATAATATAGAGACATAAATATAGCTTAAGTTTTGCCCTGACTAAGGAGATAGGAAAGAAAGTTCCATTAACATTTAGGTGGGCATTTAGGGTAGGTCCGTGCTACCCATAAGGAATAGGTCGATCTCTCGAGCAGCTTCGCGGCCTTCATTGATGGCACGAACGACTAGAGATTGGCCGCTGCGGCAATCTCCAGCAACGAAAACATGACTAGCTGAGCTGCGGTAACTCCCTTTATCTGCTCTATAATTCGTTTTTTCATCTAGCTCTAGACCTAGGGATTCTGAAAGGTAGTGTTCAGGACCTAAGAATCCCATCGAGAGAAATACAAGGTCGGCCTTCCAGGTTTTTTCAGTCCCATCCACCTTTTGAAGCGCTCCATTTTTGAACACAATGTCCACAGTTTTTAGACCTGTGAGATTCCCATTCGGGTCCCCAGTGAACTCTGTAGTCGATATGGAATACACGCGCGGGTCTTTGTTGTATTTCGCGGCTGCTTCCTCGTGGCCATAGTCAACTTGGAATGTGATAGGCCATAGGGGCCATGGATTATCATTGGCTCTATTTGCTGGGGGGGGACGGAAACAGTTCAAAATTAGTCAAGGAGTTACAGCGGTGACGTAATGAGGTTCCCAGGCAGTCAGTGCCGGTATCTCCGCCGCCTATTACGATCACATCTTTACCCTCAGCATTTATGTATTGGTTATCCTGAAGATCCGAATTTAAGAGACTTTTCGTGTTAGCGGTTAAATAGTCCATAGCAAAATGCACTCCATTGAGTTCTCTGCCTGGAATTTTGAGGTCCCTGGGTACGGTGGCGCCCGTGGTTAGCAGAAGGGCATCAGTTTGTGATGCAATATCTGAGACAGCAACCGTGCCGTTTGTCCCGTCGCCGACATCAGCGTTAACAATGAACTCAATTCCTTCCTGTCGCAGTAATTCAACTCTGCGGTTAACCACTTCTTTTTTATCAAGCTTCATATTGGGAATACCGTACATAAGGAGACCTCCAATGCGGTCTTCCCTTTCATATACGGTTATTTGGTGGCCTGCTGAATTGAGCTGCGCGGCAGCGGCAAGGCCGGCAGGGCCAGATCCAACTATGGCCACATGTTTTTGCGTTCTTGAGCTAGGTGGATTAGGCTTAACCCAACCTTCAAGAAACCCTCGGTCAATTATCGCCATTTCTATGTTCTTAATTGTAACCGCAGGGGAATTGATCCCCAAAACACATGACCCTTCGCAGGGTGCTGGACAAACGCGTCCGGTAAACTCTGGAAAGTTATTGGTCTTGTGGAGGCGATGAAGTGCATCCTCCCATTGCCCAGTGTAAACTAGGTCATTCCACTCTGGTATTAAATTATGTATGGGACATCCGCTTCTTGCATTAAGTGGATTTATATCTGGCGATTGACAAAATGGTACGCCGCAGTCCATGCATCGGGAGGCCTGTGTTGCTAGGCGGTCACTATCATGGTCGGTATAGATTTCATCGAAATCCGTCAAACGTTCCAACGGGTCCCTATAAGGGGCGCTTAAACGGTCGTGCTCCTTGAATCCAGTTACTTTACCCACGGCGAGCTTCCATCACACTACTATTTTTCTTTTGTTCAAGGACCCTTTTGTAATCAAGAGGCATGACTTTAATGAATTTACTCAGTGCGGAATTCCATTCACCAAGAATAGTTTTTGCTACTGTAGATCCCGTATAGTCCGCATGTTTTTTTATTAGTTCATGTAGTTCTACAATGTCATCATTCTCAGCAATCTGTTCTAGTGCAACCATCTCAAGATTACAGTGTCTTTCAAAGGTGTTGTCTGTGTCCAGAATGTAGGCTATCCCGCCACTCATGCCGGCTGCAAAGTTACGTCCCGTTTTTCCAAGTATGACAACTCGGCCGCCAGTCATATATTCGCAACCATGATCTCCTACACCTTCCACTACGGCGCGAGCGCCACTGTTCCGCACGCAAAATCTCTCGGCGGCGATACCTCGAAAATATCCTTCTCCTGAGGTGGCGCCGTACAAACCAACATTGCCGATCAATATTTGTTCTTCAGCGACGAAGGTGCTGGTCTTGGGGGGATAAACGATCAGGTGGCCGCCAGAGAGGCCTTTGCCAACGTAATCATTGGCATCGCCTTCAACTTCTAATGTGACGCCTTTGGCGAGCCAGGCCCCAAGACTTTGCCCGGCACTGCCAGTAAATTTAAAGTGAATTGTGCCGTCGGGCAGCATCTGTGGTCCAACGCGTTCGATGATCCGATTGGATAGCATCCCACCCACCACGCGGTCAGTATTTTTGATCAATAGTTCTTTTTTAACGGGGGTGCCATTAGCTAGGGCGGCTTCGGAAAGCTCAATGAGCTGATTATCAAGAGCATTCTCGAGACCATGGTCTTGGCCATGTATGCAATATACCCCGAGACAATTGGTTGGCTGCGTTGCCCGCTGTAGAACTGCTGATAGATCAATTCCTCCAGCTTTCCAGTGGTTGACTGCATCTTCAATATGCAGAGCGTCGGTTCGACCAATCATGTCATTTACAGTTTTAAAGCCTAGTCTGGACATAATTTTTCTGAGCTCGGCGGCCATCATAAAGAAATAATTAATGACGTGGTCAGGCTGCCCTTGGAATTTTTTTCTTAATTCTGGGTCCTGCGTTGCGATGCCCACAGGGCAGGTGTTTAGGTGGCATTTTCTCATCATGATGCAGCCAAGAGCCACAAGGGGGCCAGTGCCAAAGCTATATTCCTCGGCCCCTAGCAGTGCCGCAACTGCGACGTCTCTTCCTGTTTTAAGTTGTCCATCCGTCTGTAGGGTGACTCTGGAACGAAGATTGTTCATGACGAGTGTTTGATGAGTTTCCGCAATACCCAACTCCCATGGAATTCCGGCATGTTTGATCGAAGTTAGAGGTGAGGCACCTGTTCCACCAGAGTCCCCGGCAATAACCAGATGGTCGGCCCGCGCTTTAACGACGCCGGCTGCGACGGTGCCTACTCCTATTGCCGCGCCTAGTTTAACGCTGATCCGGGCGCGAGGATTGGCGTTCTTTAGATCGTGAATGAGTTGGGCAATATCTTCGATAGAGTAGATGTCATGGTGTGGCGGCGGACTAATCAAGCCAACTCCCGGCGTGGAGTGGCGGAGTGAGGCTATGTACTCATCAACTTTCCCTCCAGGAAGTTCACCTCCCTCACCAGGTTTTGCTCCCTGAACAATTTTAATTTGGAGTTCGTCAGCATTGCTCAGATAATTAATAGTTACACCAAATCGACCACTTGCTATTTGTTTTATTGCCGACCGTTTTGAGTCTCCGTTGTCCAGCGGTATATAACGCTTAGGATCTTCGCCGCCTTCACCAGTATTTGATTTTCCTCCAACCCGATTCATCGCAATTGCCAACGATTCGTGAGCCTCCTGGGAGATCGAGCCAAAACTCATTGCTCCAGTGACAAATCGCTTAAGAATTTCTCTTTCTGATTCCACTTCCTCAAGCGGAATCGGTCCTTTATTTGCGTCGTAGTTAAAGCGGAGTAGCCCTCTAAGAGTAGCCTTCCTGGTGCTTTCATTATTTGCATGATCGGCAAATTTCACGTATTCGGATTCATCATTCCCCCGAGCAGCCAGTTGCAAGTGGGAAATAGATTCTGGATCCCACATGTGGGTATCGCCGTGTCTCCTCCAATGAAAATCACCAGGATTTTCCAGAACTGGGAGCCGAACCGTGTTCCGCGGTGGATAGGCGAGAGTGTGACGCTTTTCCATTTCTTCAGCTAGGATGGCAAAACCTGCGCCCTCAACCCGGCTGGCTGTTCCATCAAAGCATCGTTGCACCACATCAGAAGCAAGCCCAACGGCTTCAAAAATTTGTGCCCCTTTATACGATTGCAGAGTAGAAATTCCCATTTTTGCCATAACTTTGAGCATTCCCTTTGCAACACCTTTCTTATAGGCTGCGACAACGTCATCGTCGGTATTTATGTGAGCGGCGTCATCTAGATAGTCGTTTGCTCTGGCGTCCCATAGGGCTTCAAAAGCGAGATAAGGGTTTATCGCATCGGCGCCATACCCGATTAAAAGGCAGTGGTGGTGAACTTCTCTAGCTTCGCCAGTTTCAACAATGATGCCAACGCGGGTCCGAAGGTGTGACCTAACCAAGTGATGGTGCACTGCTCCAACGGCACAAAGAGCACTTATTGGAACGGAGTCAGGCCCGTTATTTCGGTCGGTCAAAATGATTATTTGAATACCTTCATCAATAGCAGATGTGGCTTCATCGCAAATTCGATCCAGCTCTTGTAGGAGGCCTTCTTCGCCGGTGCCTCGAGGAAAGGTTATGTCTATGGACCGCGAATGCCAGCCACGGTAGTTCAAATTGGTTAGTGCCGTCAGGGACTCATTCGAAAGGATTGGATGTGTAACTTGCATGCGTTGAGCATTTTGTTCTCGGGAATCCAGAAGATTTTGTTCCGGCCCAATATAACACTGGAGAGCCATCACTACTTCTTCACGAATGGAGTCGATTGCTGGATTAGTCACTTGGGCAAAAAGCTGCTTGAAGTAGTCATACAGCATTCGCGGCTTGTCAGACATTATCGCTAGTGCGCTATCATTGCCCATCGATCCAAGTGGATCACGAAGCTCCGTAACAAGGGGTTGCAACATAAATTGTAAGGTTTCTGTTGTATAACCAAATGCTTGCATCTGGCTAAGCAAAGTGTCCTTATCAAATTTTTCGTGGCGTCGTCCAATTGGGAGATTATCCAGTTCAATCCGTTGGTTGGTGAGCCACTCATGGTATGGCTTTTGGTTGGCCCACTGTTCTTTGATTTCGTGGTCCGGGATCATCCTGCCCGCCTCAAAATCTATCAGGAAAATCTTTCCAGGTTGCAAACGGCCTTTTTTGATAACCTTGGCTGGGTCGATGTCAACCACCCCAACTTCAGAGGCCATTATGCATTTATGATCGTCAGTAATATAAAATCGGGAGGGACGTAATCCGTTTCGATCCAGCACAGCGCCGATGTAATTCCCATCTGTGAATGCTATGGATGCTGGGCCGTCCCATGGCTCCATTAGGCAGGATTGGTATTCATAAAAAGCGCGTTTATCCTTGTCCATTATTGGATCTTGCTGCCAGGCTTCAGGTATCATCATTAAGACGGCTTCTTGCAAGGTTCTGCCCGACATCAATAAAAACTCTAGAACATTATCAAAGGTACCAGAGTCGGAGCATTCGGGTTCGACAATGGGGAATAACTTGCTTAACCGGTCACCAAAATACTCGCTTTCCATAGTGCCCTGTCGGGCATTCATCCAGTTCTTATTGCCCAGAAGAGTGTTGATTTCCCCATTATGGCTCATAAAGCGGTTGGGTTGGGCTCTATCCCAAGAGGGGAAAGTATTTGTAGAAAACCGCGAGTGTACCATGGCAAGGTGAGATTCATAATTTCTCGATTGAAGATCAGGAAAAAAGGGAAATACTTGCTCGGGCGTGAGCATACCCTTGTATATGATGATTTTAGTCGAGAGGCTTACGACATAAAATAATTGTCTTTCGGTTAACTTTGTATCTGTTCTAAGGAGATGGGTGCTATGTTTTCGAATCAGGTAGAGTTCTCTTTCGAAAGAGTTGCCGTGAACCCCATTTGCGCCAACAAATATTTGTTCGATGTGAGGCATAGCGGCTAAGGCGGCTTTCCCGATTCCGGCTCCGTCTGGATCCACGGAAACTTCGCGCCATCCTATCAGTCGTTGGCCGGCCGCCTTAATTTCATCTGCAATGACTTCTTTGCAACGTAGCCGCTCAGTTGGGGAGCGAGGTAAAAACACGAGCCCCACACCATAATGACCCGGTTCTGGTAAATCTACGCCTAGTTCTTGTTGGGCAATTCCCTGAAGAAATTCATGGGGTAGGCCGGTCAAAATCCCTGCCCCGTCACCGCTATTTTTCTCGTAACCCACACCACCACGGTGGATCATGCAGCAGTTCATATGCTCAGCATATTCGATTATTTCCCGACTTGGACGACCCTTAATGTCGCAGATAAAGCCGACCCCACAGGAATCTTTTTCGAGGGCAGGGTCATACAGCCCCTGTTTCCTGGGCAACCCTAGTGTGAGCTCTTTTGCTAGCTCTGACGATGCGGTCCTGTCCGACATAGTGTTTTATACCCGCAGATGACTGGATGTATCAATGGAGGCTATTAAAGGCTTATCCATTAAGTTCTCTGCTAAAAAGGGAGAAAAGCCTTTCCCAGTGCCGTTCCCCGGCTGCTTTAACATACGCTGGACGTTGAGGGAAAGCGAATCCGTGCTCTGTGTCAGTATAGACTTCCACCCGGTATTTCACCCCTGCGTCTGCCATAATTTGAGGTAAGGAGTTCACAGTAGAAGAGGGGACAAAAGGGTCGTCCGAGGCAAACCCAAGGTATAATGTGCCTTTTATATTTCCTGCCATTAGGTGTGGAGAGTCCTTTTCATCTGTGACTATCCCAACGCCATAAAAGGAAGCTATTGCTGCAAATTGGGCAGCATAGGCTGCTGCTATCGAGACCACGAATTGCCCGCTCATGCAATAACCTATGCAGCCAGCAGGCCCATTACTCGCCGCCTCGTCGGCGGCAATGTGGGCCAGTAAGGGCTTAGTGTCCGAGATAACGCGGGCGTTGGTGAGTGTACGCATCACTTCAAACATCTTCTCACGTTCCGTCTCATTCACACGTATTTTTGAAAGATCAAAGCCATAATTTCCTTCGCGACCGTTTCGATAATACAAGTTAGGCAGCATCACATAATAACCAACAGTGGCTAGTCGCCTGGCCATATCCCGCAGTTCCTCACGAATACCTGGCGCGTCCATATATATAATTATTGCTGGAAATGGGTCGTTCTCCTCTGGATGACAGATGAATAAGTCCATTTGGCCATCAGGAGTAGTAATTTCAATTTCACGTTCGTGCATTATTTTTCCTTCTTTCCTGAGGCTTAGTTTATTTAAATTTTCTGCTAGGCTATAAGCCATGGTGGGACGTGGGCCAGAATAATAGTTAATATTTTCTGAACCGCATAATATTCTAGGCTCGAGGGTGGTTCAAATGTCGGTTGCTGTTGGTATAGGACTATCAGATTACCCATTCTCCAGCAGCAACTTTTTTTGGGACTGGGTTGCTGCTTGTGAGGAGGGAGGAGTTGATTCGCTGTGGCAGACGGATCGCCTAATATCCCGAAAACCTATGCTTGAAACAGTTGTCACGATGGCGGGCATAGCGGGTGCGACAAAACGCATAAAGTTTGGCATGAATGTAGTTTCCTTAGCTCTCAGGGACCCTCTTTTGCTTGCAAAACAGTGCGCTACTATAGATGCACTTAGCAGTGGCCGGCTGCTTCCAGCTTTCGGGATCGGCAATATCCGGGCTCCAGAATGGCTCGCCACCTCATTGTCAACAAAGGGTCGAGGTCAACGGACAAATGAAGGGCTGCATATTTTGCGTAAATTATGGACCGAAGATGAAGTCACCTTTCGGGGACGTTTTTATAACTACCAATCCGTCTCCATAAGTCCAAGGCCCGTCCAGAGGCTTCTGCCTATGTGGATTGGTGGATCCAGTCCGGCCGCTGTGCAGAGGACGGCCAGATTCGGTACGGGTTGGCAAGCAGGTTTCGAGACGCCATTTCAGGTTGGGAAAACTATTGCCGCCATTAAAGAGGCCCTCCACAAGGAAGGCCGGGAAATAGATGAAGATCATTATGGAGCAAGCTTTAGTTACAGGTTTGGGGCATGGGCTGACCCTGTTGTTGAGCAGTCGGCACAATTAGTGCGGGACAGGCTTGGACGGGACCCCAATGACATATTTGTTGTAGGAAATGCTCAAGATATTGTGATGCGCCTTGTTCAATATGTCGACGCGGGTGCTTCAAAATTTATTTTACGCCCGATAGCATCGGGTGACCCGGACGTTCTGGAACAAACTAATATATTGATTGATGAAATTTTGCCGGAGATTCAAAAGTTGAATTCTTAATGTTAGGCTAGGCTGGAGTCTTCCCTGTCACAATGTTTAGTTTATGAGGAGATTTCTTGTTGCGTATTTCTGTATTGGAACAAGCTATTGCTGCTTTGGATCGGCCAAATCGAGAGACGATTACCAATGCTGTTGATTTAGCTGTGCACTGTGAAGCGCTTGGTTACAATAGATTCTGGGTTTCTGAACATCATAATAACCAAACCATTGTGGGGACAGCTCCAGAGATCCTTATGGCTGCAATTGCTAGCAAGACGAAAACAATACGCGTGGGGAGTGCCGGTATAATGTTGCCTCATTATTCGGCCTTCAAGGTTGCGGAACAATTTAGAGTTTTAGATTCTCTTGCTCCAGGGCGCATCGATCTTGGGCTTGGGCGGGCACCAGGGTCAGATGGACGGACAGCATTTGCCCTGAATCCGTTGGCAAACGAGCGGCCAGCCCAATTTCCTTCAGACGTTAGGGACTTGGTCGCTTGGGTAACGGGCGGTCCATTGATTGATAAGCACCCATTTGGTGCGCTCGAGGCATTCCCTAAAGGTGATACCGCTCCGGAGGTATGGATTTTAGGCAGCTCCAATTATGGCGCGCAAATCGCCGCACATTTTGGCCTCCCCTATTGCTTTGCCTGGTTTTTTAGTGATGGCCGAGGCGCAGCTGAAGCGGTGGAGATTTATCGTCGCAGTTTCCAGCCCAGCAATCTATGTCAGGAACCATATGTTGGGCTTTGCGTTTGGGCGTTTGCTGCTGAAACAGAGGAAGAAGCACAATTTCATTATAGCTCCCGAGCCAAATGGAAAATTTTTAGGGAGCGGGGCCTCTTTTTGCCAATTGAGCCTCCGGAAGTTGCTTTGCAGCAAGAGTATGATGAGCGGGAACGCGAACGATTAGAAAGGGACAGGGCGACGGCTTTTATTGGAACTCCATCCAAGGTGATGGAGCAACTTAAATGCTTAGGAGCTGAAATGGCTATTGACGAGATGGCTCTTGTCGCCTGGGTGTACGATGAGGATGTTCGCCGGAAAAGTTTTTCCCTTATTGCGAACGCAGCCGATTTACCAAAGCTTGAATCAGGGGCCCGAGCCTCATCAGCGTAGCGCCCTCCAAAAAGACATAGTTATGAGATGGTTGTTGATTCAAGCGCTTTTTGCATTAAGCAGTTTTGCCAGAAACTGGCCCGTGTAACTTGCACGAGATTTGCATATCTTCTCGGGTGGGCCACAAGCTACTATCTTGCCGCCACCGTCGCCTCCGTCTGGCCCAAGATCAATTACCCAGTCAGCAGTTTTTATTATCTCCAAGTTATGCTCAATGACCACCATGGTGTTTCCAGCTTCAACAAGGGCATGCAGAACTTCCAACAGTTTCCGAACATCTTCAAAGTGTAGGCCGGTAGTTGGTTCGTCGAGGATATAGAGAGTTTTTCCAGTGCTCCTTCTTGAAAGTTCCTTTGCTAGTTTAACTCTTTGGGCTTCGCCGCCAGAGAGGGTTGTCGCTGGTTGTCCAACTTTAATATAGCCAAGGCCAACTTTTTGAAGTGTAATAAGTTTATCTCGAATGCTTGGAACCACACGAAAGAATGCCGCCGCCTCATCTACCGTCATTTCTAAGACATTAGATATCGATTTTCCCCGGTACTCAATTTCCAGGGTCTCCCTATTATATCGAGCGCCTCGGCACGAATCACAAGTTACGTATACATCCGGAAGAAAGTGCATCTCCACTTTTATTACACCTTCCCCTTGGCATGACTCACAACGGCCGCCCTTCACGTTGAAAGAAAATCGACCCGGTTTGTAGCCCCGTGCACCCGATTCTGGAAGCCCAGAAAACCATTCCCTGATAGGTGTAAAACAACCTGTATATGTAGCGGGATTGGAGCGCGGAGTTCTTCCTATAGGGGATTGATCTATCTCCACAGCTTTATCGAGTAGTTCCAGGCCTTTGATATAGGAGTGTGGTTCTGCTGTAGCTCGCCCTTTGTTTACTCTGCGAGCTACAGCAGGGTAAAGGGTGTCTACTACCAAAGACGATTTTCCGCTGCCAGACACTCCTGTGACACATATAAAGGTTCCCACGGGGAATTTCACAGTTATACCTTGGAGATTATTCGCGCTAGCCTCGCCTAATGTAATGTATTGTGGTCCAGTGCTTCCCATTTTAGCGGACCGGCGATGTTCAGGGACAGGAATGCGGGTACGTCCGGATAGGTATTTGCCTGTCAAACTATTCTTATGAGTGGAAATTTCGGAGGGTGTACCCTCGGCGACTACCGTTCCACCGTTTTCCCCCGCTCCTTGGCCCATATCTATAATATGATCCGCGGCAAGTATTGCCTCTTCATCATGTTCCACGACGATTACAGTGTTACCAAGGTCCCTTAGGTCCTGGAGGGTCACTAATAGTCGGGCGTTATCCCGTTGGTGTAGTCCTATTGACGGTTCATCTAAGACATAAAGTACGCCCGTTAGGCCTGACCCAATTTGAGAGGCTAGGCGGATTCTTTGGCTTTCACCGCCTGATAAGGTGCCTGAGTTTCGGGATAACGTAAGATAGTCCAGTCCAACATTAACCAAAAATCCTAACCGGAGGTTTATCTCCCTCAGAATTCGTTGTGCTATCTGTTTTTGCTTTGGGGTTAACTTTCTGTGAAGCGAAGAAAACCACTTGGCGGCCGCGGAAATAGATAAGTTACTTATTTCACCAATATGCTTCCCGCCGATCTTTATCGATAGAGTTTCAGGCTTTAACCGGAAGCCGTTGCACTCTGTGCACGAAAATTTGCGCTGAAATCGTATCAAATCGTCCCGCACCCAGTTATTTGAAGCTTCATTAAATCGCCTCTGTAGGTTAGGTATTACGCCCTCAAAGGGCCGCCGGGTTGTATAGCTGTGGGTGCCGTCATCGTAGGTTATTGAAAGGACTTCAGAAGAGGATCCTTGCAAAATAATGTCCTGTTCTTTTTTTTGCAGGTCACCAAAAGGGACATTCATGCTGAATTTGTAGTGTCCAGCGACGCCCT
The DNA here is from genome assembly GCA_902562525.1 of uncultured Alphaproteobacteria bacterium. GTDB lineage: Bacteria > Pseudomonadota > Alphaproteobacteria > UBA7887 > UBA7887. The sequence continues at coordinate 12,621 of CACETT010000023.1, read as the reverse complement.
CAAGGGCCTGTTGGTAATATTTGCTGGAGCTATTAGCCCAGGGTTCTATGGCCCCTTGCCGCAGGCTTAGTTTTTCGTCAGGCACTACAAGCAAGGGGTCAAAGTATGTTATGGTTCCAATTCCATCGCATATGGGGCATGCTCCGAATGGGTTGTTGAATGAGAAAAGCCGAGGTTCGATTTCGGCGATCGTAAAGCCCGAAATTGGACAAGCAAACCTTGAAGAGAATGTTAAGCGCTCTTTGGCTTCTAGAATGTCAGCGAAGAGAATGCCTTCGCTTAGACTAAGTCCTGTTTCAATGCTATCCGCTAATCGTGAGTTGAGGCCGTCGCGAATGATAACGCGGTCAACGACAACCTCTATGTCATGCTTCCTATTTTTTTCAATATAAGGGGTGTCTTCTATGCTGTATATCTCACCATCAATCTGGACGCGTTGAAACCCACGTTTCATAAGTAACGAAATCGTCTTACGGTGTTCTCCTTTCCTGCCCCTAACAATAGGCGCTAGGAGGTATAGTCTCGTTCCCTCTGGCAGAGCCATCAAGCGATCGACCATTTGGCTAACACTTTGGCTTTCAATGGGCAGCCCAGTTGCCGGGGAAAATGGGATCCCAACTCGGGCATACAATAATCTCATATAGTCATATATTTCTGTCACTGTCCCAACGGTCGAACGGGGATTTCGCGAGGTAGTTTTCTGGTCAATAGCAATGGCAGGTGACAGACCTTCTATGGATTCAACGTCTGGTTTTTCCATTAGTTCAAGAAATTGACGGGCGTAAGCAGAAAGGCTCTCTACATATCGGCGTTGTCCCTCTGCATATATGGTGTCGAAAGCCAGTGATGACTTTCCTGACCCTGAGAGCCCGGTAATTATGGTGAGGCTATTTCGGGGGACATTGACGCTTATGTTTTTTAAATTATGTTCCTTTGCCCCAGTGACGCTGATGTACTTATTCATATTGAGTTCTTAAACTAGAGATGGAGGCCAATTTAATGCTGCAGTTAGGTCTAACTTTTGAACTAATACATGCACAGCCCATTTAATACCAGGTGCGTCTGTTTTGAGGTTGGGAACGAGACAGATCGCCACGACTGGTTCAGGGTCAGTTTTTTCGTCAATTTTAATGCATATATATTACGGTTCTAGTATGTTTAGAATATCACTGAGATTGGAGGGTGGTCTATGGCTGGAAGCGTAAATAAAGTTATATTGGTGGGTAACCTAGGTCGAGAGCCGGAGGCACGGGCTATGCAGAATGGTGGTAAGGTGGTTACCTTTTCCCTAGCCACCAATGAGAGCTGGCGTGACAAGGCTACTAATGAGCGTCGCGATAAAACCGAGTGGCATCGCGTGGTGATATTTAACCAAAACCTGGGCGATATAGCGGAGAAATATCTGCAAAAGGGTTCCAAAGTATATTTGGAGGGCCAGCTTCAGACCCGCAAGTATACAGACCAGTCTGGTCAGGAGAAATATACCACGGAGGTGGTTCTTCAAGCTTTCGGGTCGACGCTCACTCTCCTTGATTCTCGGCGTGATGGGCCGAGTTCAGAGTATGATTCTCCCGCCACGGACACTTCGTTGCCATCCGATGATACGACTGCCGCTGGCCTGGATGATGATATTCCTTTCTGAGACCTTTGCTATGATGTGAAGGGGTACCCCCTTGGAGTAAAATGAGTCATAGAAAACCATTAATTTTGGCGGCCATTATAAAGTCGTTCTCATGTAGCCCCTTAATTTTCTTCGTCTGTAATGAGATCCTGGCATAGCCCCAACCGAACTCTACGTCCGGATGGTGCCCTTCGCTCTCAGCAAGCTCGCTTACTTTTTGCACGAACTGCATTGCTTCTTTAAAATCCCCAAAGGTATAGCTTCGGGCTATTAGAGTGCTATTTTGCAGAAGTTCCCAGCCATTGGTTTGCTCTAGGTACTTGGCTGCGAGTTTCTGTGATAAGGGTGGTATGCCACCCTGACATGGGGTGCAGGTTTTGGTGGTAAGGGTTTCTGTCATCAGTTCGTCTCCATATTGTTGAACCCCGCCGGCAAGCAAGTTTGCTATATGAACATTGGGGTATTCTGTTTGAACTTATGCCTAGTGCATTCTTTGACTTCTTGGTTTAGTTCGGATTTGCTAACCGTCCAGTCTTTTAAGACGAAGTTTCAAGGGTTTTCCCATCCACAGAGCGTGCTCTGTGTGGTCCAGCACGCTTGATTCAGTATTTGGATGAACCAAGATGCTTAGGCCGCAGCGGTTTAACATTAGCCATGGCACAAATACGCCAAAAAGACAGGGCTGGAAGCTGACCTGATACATGGCTCGAGGATGGGGGCCTACTGGTTGCTCTCTCCAGCGACCCATTTCCACCGCGTAATTCTTCTCTATGGAAATTCTGAGTGTCCTGGCTGTACCCCTTGTTTTATCCTCATAATAGATATGTGCGTGAAAATGGCTAATCATATCGTGGCCTTAATTGGCCCGTAGGCCATGCATTGTCCTATTATCTTTTCATTAGAAGTAGTATAGCATAGCAGAAGTCATTGGAACCAAGCGGAGGCACCATGTTCATCCAAACTGAGGCAACATCCAACCCTAATGTGATGAAATTTTACCCTGGTGAGCCCGTGCTCTTGTCGGGGGAGCAGAGCTTTGTGGGAGCAGATGAGGCTGTTCGATCTCCTCTCGCTGAGCGATTATTTGCCATTGAGTTTGTTCAGGTTGTTACCTTGGGAAGCGACTTCGTCTCAGTTGAAAAAACTGGTGATTCGGATTGGCAATTGATGAAGCCCGCTATTCTTGGGGCTATCATGGAGCACTATATTGCCGGGGTTCCTGCTCTTGTGGACGAGCCCGCGCCGGAGGCTGCTGTGGAGGAAGACTTTGATCCCGATGATTCAGAGATTGTTGCTGAAATTAAGGAGCTTCTCGTAACGCGCGTAATGCCTGCCGTGGCGGAAAGCGGTGGAAGTGTAAAATTTCGCGGTTATAGAGATGGCCGCGTAATTATCGAAATGCTTGGGTCGGCATACGGTTATCAAAATGGCATCGAAAATCTTTTGCGGCATTACGTCGCGGAGTTTGTAGAGCTGGTGGATTTTCGCGATAGTCAGCCAAAGCCTGGTCTAGAAACCGCTGAGGGGAAGGCCGTACAGAAGTTGTTGGATGAACGTATTAACCCTTCGGTGAGTTCACACGGAGGACATATTGCTTTGGTGGATGTGAACGAGGATACAGCATTTATTCGGTTGGAGGGCGGTTGTCAGGGATGTGGAATGGCGGACGTGACCTTGAAGCAAGGTGTTGAGGTAGAAATTAAGAAAGAGGTTCCCTCGATCGCCCATGTGTTAGATGTAACCGATCATGCTGGGGGGAGTAATCCCTACTATCAACCGGGCAAGTAAGACGAAAATTTGGTTAAGTTTCTCAATGTCGTACTAATATCGACCTATGATCTAGGGCATCAGCCTTATAGCATAGCCCTCGCTTCTGCGTTGGTTGGACGCACGGGTGCCAAGGTGCGTTGTAATGATCTAGCTGTTGATGAATTGGCAAGCGAGGATATTTCTAATGCAGACTTGGTTGCCTTGCATCTTCCAATGCACACGGCGACACGCCTGGCTGTTGAGGTGTTGCCGCGAATACGGGACCTGAATCGGAGCGCTACAATTGTTTGTTATGGGAATTACGCTGTAATGAACGAACCCTTTCTTATTTCTGCCGGTGTGAATGTGGTTCTTGGTGGGGAGGCGGAGACGGCACTAGCAGATCTGTGCGGTGCCCAAATGGCAATACCGCAATCCAAAGCGGTGAACTCACTGTATCTTCAACGGCAAAGGTATGTCCTGCCTGACCGCACGGGGCTTGCGGAGTTAGCACGCTATTCCCATCTTATTCCTCCGAATGGTGTTCCGAAGTTGGCAGGCTATACAGAGTCGACCCGTGGCTGTAAGCATTTCTGCAAGCATTGTCCTGTAGTGCCTGTTTATGGAGGACGGTTCTTTGCGGTGGATCGGGATCTAGTCTTGCAGGATGTGGAGCAGCAGATTGAAATGGGGGCGGAACATATTACGTTTGGTGATCCCGATTTTTTTAATGGACCAAAACATGGTATTCGGGTCATAGAAACATTGTCTAAAAGACATCCTGATATCACCTATGATGTGACCATCAAAGTCGAGCATTTGTTGAAGCATCGAGAATTGCTGCCTATTTTGGGGGAGACAGGATGCTTGTTTGTGACTACAGCCGCAGAATCTTTCGACGACGAGATACTAAAGATTCTTGATAAGGGGCATACACGTGCTGATTTTTCTGAGGTGGTTGAAATTTGTAGGAAGCTCGATTTAAATCTTGCGCCAACTTTCGTTGCCTTCACTCCCTGGACCACACTTAAAACCTATTTGGATTTTTTGAAAGAAATTGTCCATTTTGATCTAATCTCACGAGTGCCAGTGGTTCAATATAGTCTCAGATTGCTAGTGCCACGAGGTTCTCTGATGCTTGATCAAGATGCCTTTCGGGGGTTTGTCGGTTCCTACCGTCCAGATGCCCTAAGTTACGCTTGGAATTATCGAGACCCGTCGGTTGGGGCCTTCGAGGCGGAGGTTGGGCATGCCGTGGAGACTTTCGTGGAAGCGGGGCTGCCTGCTGCGGATGCATTTGGTGAGCTATGGCGATTTGTTCATAAAAAAAATCGACTTCAAGCGCCTACGCTTCCTTCAAATGCTTCATTTCCGTTACCTGGTATGAGTGAATCTTGGTATTGTTGCTCTGAACCAACAAAGGCGCAATTAAGCCGTCTTTGATATTGTGAAAATGCTGGGCAGATGAAACAGGCTTTATTACTGTTGCCATCACGAAGTTATCGGGCGTCTGGTTTTATGAGCGCCTGCGCAAGCGTGGAGGCCGAAATAATAATAGGTGTGGATAGTGAGCAGGTCTCGGAAGGTATGGCGGGGGGGTTGGTAAAGCGATTTAATTTTTCGGATCCAGAGTATGGAGCACGGCAAATATTGGACTTTGCAAAAGGAAGAGACTTCTGTTCTGTGATTCCTACCGAGGAGGAGTCTGTTCCCCTTGCGGCACACGCTGCTGCTATTCTAAATATTGAACACAACAGCGTAGATTCGGTGTTAGCATGTCAAAATAAGGATCTCTTAAGGAGCAGGCTTTCGGCATATGGTCTGCCTCAACCCGCATTTACCTTTCGTGACTTTGAAGCGGTAAAGCAGGGTTGGGTGCCGGAAATATTCCCCTGCGTTATTAAGCCAACGAGTTTATCTGGCAGTTGCGGTGTAGTACGGGTGAATGAAGAATCGGAATTTTTATCTGCATTCAATAGAGTAAAGAAAATTGCTTTTCGGCATTCAGTCGTCACCCCTTCAGGCCTTCTAGTGGAGGAATATTTACCCGGACGAGAGATTGCTGTTGATGCACTCATTCACGACGGTGAAGTCCATGTACTTGCAGTATTTGGAAAGCCAGATCCCTTAGATGGACCATATTTCCCTGAGTCCATTTATCTGACCCTGTCGCGGAGTTCTCAGAGCGAACTGGACGATGTAGAGTCAATACTTGCCGAGGGAGTAACGGCTCTCGGATTAACAAAGGGCCCCGTGCATGCCGAATTTAGAATTAACAGTAGCGGTATTTACTTACTAGAGATTGCTGCGAGATCAATTGGAGGTCAGTGCGGAAGTTGTTTAAGCTTTGACAATGGTAAGAAGCTTGAGCAAGTCATTGTTGAATATTATCTTGGTGAAAACGCGCCTCCGTACCTGTTGGATGAAAGGTCTTTCGGAATAATGATGCTTCAGGTGGAGAAAAACGGCGTTTTGAGAAGTATACAGGGTTTGGAAAGAGCTCAAAGCCAGGCCAATATCGACTCCATCAATATTACCCTACCCATAGGGCAGGTGGTTGAGGCATTGCCAGAAGCCCGAAGTTATCTAGGTTTTATTTTTGCTTCCTCTTCTGATATTCGGGAAACGGAGGGTGCCTTGCGAAGGGCCCGCGCGGCAATAGAGATAGTAATTTCGTAAGTTACAAGAGCAAATCTTATCTGATCAGATATCGCTAGATGCCTGAAAATCTTGACAAACCGGCCATTCAACCATATCTAAAATAAAACAAGACTATTTCAGTCCGAATTTGATGACTGATTATGAGCGCTGATAGGTGATTTGCAATGGTTCGATTAAGTCGTTTGGCGGATTACGGAGTATTATTGATGAGCCACATTGCACGGCAGCCCGATCACGTTTTTACGGCGGTTGCTTTGTCCGACATCACGCACTTGCCAATGCCCACTGTTGGGAAGCTACTGGCGAAATTGGCGCATGCCAAATTGCTTCGATCGATAAGGGGTCGAGACGGGGGATATGTGTTAGCCCTTGAGCCAGAAGGGATAACCGTCGAGGGAATAATTACCGCAGTAGATGGACCTATTGCTCTGACGGTGTGCTTGGAGAGTGGTTCGGGAGCCTGCGATCTCGAGGGTGTTTGTCCCTCGCAGCCAAATTGGCGGCGAATAAATGACGCTCTTCGGCAAGCCCTCTCTGATGTAACCTTGTTAGACATATCAACGCCTTCTCCATTGCCCCTGAGCAGAAAAAATATAAAGGGCGATATAGGGCAGGTGAGCAACCACTGATATTTTCCACTGGCAGAACTTGAGAAGGGAACAATGTCTGCAACTGTAGAAACAATTAAGAGTGTCGAAGAGGCTACGGGAGGTGACTATAAGTATGGGTTCGTCACCGACATAGACTCGGAGTTTGCTCCTAAGGGATTGAACGAGGATATCGTCCGGTTTATTTCCCAAAAAAAAGACGAGCCAGAATGGTTGTTAGATTGGCGGCTTAAGGCATTCCGCCTTTGGGAATCTTCCGTAAAAGAGGAGCCAACATGGGCTAATCTGAAGCAAACTCCCATGGATTTTCAGGATGCTTATTACTATGCAGCGCCCAAAAAGGGAGAGGCTCCAAAAAGCCTTGACGAGGTAGATCCAGATTTATTGGAAACCTATGAAAAGCTTGGGATTCCCCTAAGGGAGCAAGAAGCGTTGGCAGGTGTAGCGGTCGACGCAGTGTTTGACAGCGTTTCTGTTGCAACCACATTTAAGGGAAAACTTGCTGAACTCGGTATTATTTTTTGTCCGATATCAGAAGCTGTGAGAGACCATCCGGAATTAATAAAAAAATATCTTGGAAGTGTGGTGCCTGCTTCTGATAATTTTTATGCGACCTTGAATTCAGCGGTGTTTAGCGATGGTTCATTTGTGTATATCCCTAAGGGTGTACGTTGTCCTATGGAACTTTCCACATATTTTCGCATAAATGCTGCCGAGACAGGACAATTTGAAAGAACGCTCATTGTAGCAGATGCCGATTCCCAAGTGAGTTATCTTGAGGGCTGTACGGCTCCAATGAGGAGTGAGCATCAACTTCATGCGGCAGTTGTTGAGTTGGTTGCATTAGAGAATGCAGATATAAAATACTCCACGGTTCAAAATTGGTATCCTGGTGATAAGGATGGGAATGGCGGCATTTATAATTTTGTCACTAAACGTGGCGCATGTCGTGGGGATAATTCGAAAATTTCCTGGACTCAGGTAGAGACGGGTTCCGCAATTACATGGAAATACCCGAGTGTTATCTTGCAGGGTGATAATTCAATCGGAGAATTTTTCTCCGTAGCGATTACAAACAATTATCAACAGGCAGATACCGGTACGAAAATGCTTCACATAGGCAGAAATACCTCCAGCACTATCATTTCGAAGGGGATTTCGGCGGGGCACGGGCAACAGACGTACAGGGGGCTAGTTCGAGTGCAGGGCGCAGCTGAGAAGGCGCGTAACTTCACGCAGTGTGATTCACTTTTGATAGGAGATAAATGCGGGGGACACACGGTTCCCTATATTGAGGCAAGGAATAAGACGGCGAAAGTGGAACATGAGGCGACAACCTCCAAAATTGGTGATGACCAATTGTTTTATTGTAGACAGAGAGGTCTTTCTGATGAGGAAGCGGTTTCGTTGATAGTTAACGGCTTTTGTAAAGAGGTACTTCAAAAGTTGCCTATGGAGTTTGCGGTAGAGGCGCAGAAGTTATTAGGGATTAGTCTAGAAGGCGCTGTGGGTTAACAAGGTCGGTTAGGGGTGAATATGCTTGAAATTATGGATCTGCACGCCGCGGTTGATGGTAAGCAGGTGCTCCGAGGGGTGAATCTAAAAATTGGTCCAGGGGAGTTACATGCTGTCATGGGACCGAATGGATCTGGGAAAAGTACCTTGGCCTATGTTTTATCAGGACGTGATGGTTATGATATTGAGCGTGGCGACATAATTTACGATGGCAAATCTCTTCTAGAGTTAGCTCCCGAGAAGAGAGCTGAAGAGGGCATATTCCTTGCGTTTCAATATCCGGTGGAGATTCCAGGTGTTTCTAACGCTACGTTTCTTAGAACTGCGGTTAACTGCGTCCGAGCGGCCCGGGGCCAAGAGGAATTCAGCGCGACACAATTTTTGAAGGAAGTACGTATGAAGCTAAAGGCCTTGGAGATGACGGAGGAGGTGTTATCCCGGCAGGTTAATGTTGGTTTTTCGGGTGGTGAAAAGAAACGTAATGAGGTTTTGCAGATGGCGATGTTAGAGCCCAGGTTTGCTGTTCTCGATGAGACTGATTCAGGGCTGGATATAGATGCCTTAAAGATTGTAGCGGATGGCGTAAACAAGTTGAGAAGATCCGACCGTTCTATGTTGATAATAACCCACTATCAGAGACTGCTGGACTATATTGTGCCAGATAAAGTCCATGTTCTTGCCAAGGGAAGAATAGTCCGCTCCGGTGGAAAAGAACTGGCTGTTGAGCTAGAAGAAAAAGGCTACTCCGAATTTTCCGGCGCTGCATTGTAGAAATATAAGGTGGCGTAAGATCTTATGTTAACAGCAAAGAGTCATAACGATTTTTACTTTGAGCATTTCGGCAACATAAAATCTGATTTGCCTGGTGCAAAACTGCAGTGGCTCTCCCGCGCAAGGACGGAGGCTATTGAGCGGTTTCTGGACTGTGGGTATCCAACAATGAATGTTGAGGAGTGGAAGCATACTAATCTACTGAAACAGAGTGATTCCTTCCCAGTCATGGGAGAGCCATCAGTGAATGAAGTAGCGGAAAGAGATATAGAGGCTCTTTTACTGGATTCTATTCCCTCACATCGAATGGTTTTTGTGAATGGCTTCTTTTGCCAGAGACTGTCAGATGTTGGCGCCCTACCTGCGGGGCTACGACTGACAACCGCGGGAGAAATGTTGGTAGAACAACCAGAGCTCATGGAGGAGCATTGGGGTCAACCTTGGGGGTTTTTGGAACACCGCCTATCGGGAGAGGAAGATCCTAAGCCACATTCGATGGTAGCTTTGAATATGGCCTTATCCCCTGGAGGGCCCGTAATTCATGTAGACCGTGACGTGTCGCCTGAGTTGCCCATACACTTGGTCAATGTGGTCGTCTCAGAAGCTTCTGGTGTGATGAGCCAACCCAGGACCCTGTTGATAGCTGGAGAGGGCTCCGGTGTGACTTTGTTGGAGACTTATATTGGTGGAGGGGTCCAGCCTCATATGGTGAACGCTTTAACGCAGGTGAGGGTCATGAAAGGGGCTACGGTGCGCCATTATAAGCATCAGGGGGAGGGATCAAACAGTTTTCATTTGGCAACAAATCTTGTGCGTCTTGACTCTGGGAGCACCTATAGTGGGTGTGTTTTTTCCAATGGCGGCGGCATAAGTAGGAATGAGGCCCGTGTCCGTTTGGAGGGACAAAGAGGCGACTGCACTCTGGACGGTATTTACCTTGGTCGTGGCCAACAGCACATGGATAATTGGACCCGGGTGGATCACGTGGCTCCCTATGGGGAGACCCGCGAGATGTACAAAGGTGTTTTGGATGAAAAGGCTGAAGGGGCTTTTCAGGGCAAGGTGCGCATCTGGCCGGAAGCGATTGCTAGTCGCGCCCAGCAGCTTAACAAAAATTTGCTGCTCTCGGAGGATGCCCGAGCATTCAGTAAGCCGGAGCTAGAAATACTCAATGATGATGTTCAATGTGCGCATGGTTCGACTATTGGAGACCTAGATCAGGAATGTTTGTTTTACCTCCGTTCTCGGGGTGTTGACGAATTCGTTGCGCGTAAATTATTGATAGAGGCCTTTGTGGGAGAGGTGATTGATAGGGCTCCAGATGTCCCTATCAGGGCACATTTTAGGAAATTATTTTATCAATGGTTTAGTCAGGCGAGTTAATCTTTCATGAAAGAAAATTCCATTCGAGAAACTTCGCTAGAGCACGCTGGAAGAAATCCTGTATTGGACGTGGATTCAGTGAGGAAGGATTTTCCAATATTCACTCAGGCTGTTCGTGGCGAAAGGCTTGTATTCCTGGATTCGGCAGCTAGTGCACAAAAGCCTTTGCAAGTTATTCAGTCGATTAGCGAATGTTATGAGTCACAATATGCCAATGTTCATCGAGGGGTGTATTGGTTAAGTGAGAAGGCTACAGAAGCATTTGATGCCTCCAGAGAAAAGATTGGTGCTTTTCTTAACTCTCCAAGTAGCTCTGAGATTGTTTTTGTGCGGGGTGCAACGGAGGGAATCAATTTGGTTGCGTCGAGTTATGGCGGCACCTTTTTGCAGCCAGGCGATGAGGTAGTTATTAGCCATATGGAACACCACTCAAATATTGTTCCATGGCAAATCCTGCGGGATCAGAAAGGGATTGTACTTAAAGTTGCTCCTATACGAGACGACGGATCGATAGATCTAGAAGTTTTTGGAAATATTTTAAGCTCCAAAACTAAGTTTGTATCCATAACGCACGTTGCGAATGCCTTGGGGACGGTCGTGCCAGTGAAAGAGATTTGTGATATGGCGCATTCGGCTGGGGCCCGTGTGCTGATTGATGGGTGTCAGGCGGTGCCACATTGTGAGGTTGACGTACAAAAACTTGGCTGTGACTTCTATGTATTCTCGGGCCATAAGTTATATGGGCCGAGTGGAATCGGTGTGCTCTATGCTAAGGAGGAGTTGCTTCACCAGATGCCACCCTATCAGGGTGGGGGTGACATGATAGAGAGCGTAACATTTGAGAGAACATCTTATGCTGATCCACCTCAAAGATTTGAAGCGGGGACCCCCAATATTTCTGGTGCAATTGGATTAGGTGCGGCCGTAGATTATGTGCGTTCCATTGGGCTGGATAAGATAGCAGCTCATGAGGCTGATGTGCTTGGTTATGCGACCGAGTGTTTGTCAGGGAGGAATGATATCCGGATAATTGGTACGGCGGCTAATAAGGCTAGTGTGTTGTCTTTTATGATAGAAGGTGTGCACCCTCATGATGTGGGGACTATTCTTGATCAAGAGGGTATAGCAGTGAGGACAGGACACCACTGCGCTCAGCCAGTGATGGATCGCTTTGGGGTTCCTTCTACGACCCGGGCTTCATTAGGAATGTATAATGGTCGGGATGATATAGATGCACTCATTGGGGGACTTGAACGCGTAAAGGAACTATTTAATTAATGTCAGATTTACGGGAGCTTTATCAGGAAATAATCTTGGACCACAATCGGAAGCCAAGAAATTTTGGTGACTTACCAGGCTGCAATAGGACGGCTAAGGGACATAATCCCTTGTGCGGTGACATGGTAACGATATATTTGACCATAGAAAATGGTGTTGTGCGAGAAGTGAAATTTGATGGCAAGGGTTGCGCTATATCCGTGGCCTCCGCTTCAATAATGACAGGCCTGATTACTGGAAAATTAGAGACCGAAATAAGAGAGTTGTTTGATTCATTCCACGCGTTTGTGACCAACCCTGGTGGCCAGGAGTTAGGGGATGGGTTGGAAGAGCTTACTGCTTTGGGTGGCGTCCGAGATTATCCGATGCGGGTTAAGTGTGCCACACTTGCATGGCATAGTGTGATTGCAGCATTGGACGGTGGTAATGATACAGTGGCAACTGAGTAACTTTAGGATATAACAATGGTCAATGATGAGCGGACAGTGCAGGATTTCATGCCAGATTCGGAGCCACCTTCAGAATTTGTGGTTACCGGAGGTACACCGCTAAGCGAAGGCACAGAAATTGCAACCCATGCCGAAATGGTAGAGGCTTTGCGCACAGTCTTTGATCCAGAAATTCCGGTTAATATTTATGATCTCGGCTTGGTCTATCGTTGCGACATTGACCAAAATGGAAGTGTCGTGGTTGAGATGACCCTTACTGCCCCAGGTTGTCCAGTGGCTGGGGAAATGCCGCAGTGGGTGGCGGATGCTCTTACAGGGCTGGCTGGGATTGGTGAGGTGAAGGTGACTCTTGTTTGGGATCCCCCCTGGGATCAGGAAAAGATGTCAGAGGAAGCTAAGCTAGAGCTTGGCATGTTTTAATTGGGGGTTGTTTTAAGCGTGTGACCAGGTAGTTGTATTCGCCTCCATCCTATGACTGCCGCTACAATGCACAGCAGAGCGGCTATGCGTATCGGCCAGGGGAGCCCAAAGCTACTAGCTAAAGCGCCTAGAGTGAGGCTCCCGAGACCTACCCCAGCTCTAAATA
>CACETT010000022.1 GCA_902562525.1 uncultured Alphaproteobacteria bacterium | reverse complement strand
GTTCCCATACATAAAGAGTGCATCCTCTGCGGGAAAACTTTCTATCGGAACAATTGATCATTGGATTCCTGGAAACAACGCTGTTCTGAGGGAAATTTGTGAGCAGTGGGGCGCAGATAACGGTGTAGAGGTAACCGTCGACTTCATCACCGTCATTGGCGGAAAATTAGTGCTAACTGCACAGGCTGAGTCCCGTGCACAAATTGGCCACGATATACTCCTGATGGGAAACTGGGGCCTTTCTATGTTTTTAAATAAACTAGAACCTGTTAATGACGTCGTGGAAGATATCGTTGCGGAATATGGCCCCTTGGCTGACTATGCTCATGCCGCAGGATACCTAGATGGAAAATGGCTTGGCTGTCCCTCTCCCACCAGTTCGATAAGTTGGCCCCTATTATCTCGACTGGATTATTTCCAAGACTACGCGGGTATTGATTTACAAAGGTTTTTCCCAGGACACAGCGAACGAGAAGCACCTCTAGTGGAGACCTGGGATTACGAACTTTTTCTTACTGCGGCTCAAAAACTTCACGCAGCAGGACATTCCTTTGGCGCCGCTTTATCAGGCGGGGGAAATGATTCGAACCAATTTCTGGCTGCCCTATTTGCCGCCTACGGAGCTTCCATGATCGATGAGTCCGGTGACATTTCTGTAGACTCCGATGCAACCCGTGAAGTACTCGAATATATGTCACGTTTAGCGCAATATATGCCGGACGGGGTCTACGCGTGGGACGATGGTTCTAATAATCGGCACATGATTTCTGGCGTGGGGTCAACTACATGCAATCCTCCTAGTCCGTGGGCAGTCGCAAAGCGCGATGCCCCGCACGTCGCTGAGAAAATGTGGGCTCATGATAACCCCAGAGGGCCCGCAGGTAGGTTTCGAACTGTAAGTCCAGCCTTCTGGGCCTTATGGAATTTTTCAAACAACATTCCCGCCGCTAAGGCTTTACTGAGATACGTATCGACAAAGGACGTGTCTGACAAACTGGTCCTAGCTTCACAAGGATATGATATTCCTACGGTAATCTCCCACTATCAAACCAACGATTATTGGACAAATGCCGCCCCCCCCACAGGGGTTCTTTATAATTATCCAGGTCGTGGTGATGAGAAACAAATAATTGCGGGTTACCCGGCTCCACCTCAAGCGGCTGCTCTAGTTTATGCCCAAACCCTTCTCCCAAACTTGGTTGCCCGAGTCACTCAAGGAGGAGAGTCCTTTGATGATGCCATTAATTGGGCGGCAAATGAAGCAGAGGTTGTTTTGCGGGGATAGATTGCCCTCAAGACACCCATTCCAGGTACAAGCGCAACTTTGATAAGTAAAACTTCTAAGACTTCTTTTAATAATTATCACAATTACTACGTACAGGTACGCACAAATATTTGAACCAACACTGGGGAATAAATCAATGGGAAAATCTGCGGCTATCGCGGCAATTGGTGTTTTAGCGGGGCTCATACTTGGTGTTTTTGTACTTTCACCTGGTGCAGTTTCAAACAAGTCTTCTGAAATAGCTACGGTACAAGATGGTTCAGAAGTTGCGAAACCGATACGCTGGAAAATGGCCAGCAGCTATTCTGGAAACCTAATTGTGCTTGGCACTCAAGGACATGCCGTCGAAGACCGGATTCGAACCCTATCGAATGGGACCATGGAACTCAAATATTTTGACGCTGGCGCACTTGTTCCAGCTCTTGAAGTTTTCGATGCCGTATCAACAGGAGCAGTGAATGCCGGCTGGACTGGGTCCGGTTATTGGGCCGGAAAAATTCCCGCACTACAATTTTTTACGGCGGTTCCATTCGGTCCTAGCGCGGGCGAGGTTATGGCCTGGATGTACTATGGCGGAGGCCTAGAATTAATGCAGGAATTATATGCCCGACACAATATTTTCTCACAACCTTGCACTCTTCTTTCCCCAGAGGGATCAGGGTGGTTTACCAAGGAAATTAAAACCGTTGAAGATCTTAAAGGGCTTAAGATGCGCTTCTTTGGCCTCGGTGCCAAAGTGCTTGAAAAATTAGGTGTCTCAACCCAATTGCTAGCCGCTGGAGATATATTTCCAGCTCTTGAGCTTGGAACAATAGATGCGGCAGAATTTTCTATGCCGGCCATCGACCTTGACCTAGGATTTTATCAAGTTGCAAAGCATTACTATTTCCCTGGCTGGCACCAGCCCACCAGCATGATTGAACTCATGGTTAACTTGGATGATTGGAATAGTTTAAGTGCTACGCAACAACAAATAATCACCTCGGTATGTAAGGAAAGCATCCTCCAGACTTTCGCACAAGGCGAGGCGATTCAATTTCCTGCGCTTCAAGCACTTGAATCCAAAGGCGTAACCGTTCATCGTTGGAGTCCGGATATCCTAGACGCGCTGGAAAGTGCTTGGATGGAAGTTGTGGAGGAGGAATCCGAAAAAGACGCTGATTTTGCCCGCGTATGGGCGGCACTCAGTGAGTTTCGGGCTAATTACAAGATTTGGGGTGACTTGGGATACTTAGACTAAAATGTCTATTAGACACCTAATTGATCCATTGTGGATAAAGAACAGAGCTGAAGATCAATGATCTTTGCTTAAACTAAATTTAGCTCAATGTACTAATACACGCCAATTCCTCAGCCGGGCACCCCCCTACCGGATTTGCGCCCTTCTAGGTCCCAGTATCCTTAATGAAAACCTTTTCGCAATCACCTGCTTGGTCGAATTGAGGGAACTTGGTCACTACCAAACGCGATTGCAAGAATCATGGCGATAAAATATCGGGGCACCAAATAAACATCGTCATCCCCATCTTTCCTAGTGTAATAAGTATATCGACTAGGAAGCATATCGCCCACATACAGGATTGCTAAAGGTTTCCCAAAATTTTTTTCCTCCTCTTGGGTTGGATAAAAAATCAACGATGTTGCCGGGTTGTCTAGCCCCCACGAAGCTATTGCAACACAATCATCGCGGGTAGCTATTGCGCGGCTAGTTGTTGTATGGGTGTGGATGGTATCTTCAACACAGACTACCGCATCGGAGAAGGAGTTCATTTTGTTAACCACCATTTTTCGATCTGCAATCATCCGTGTTGTGATTTCTATTTGTTGTTTTATGTCCGATGAACTAATAGGTTTGCCATGATCGTGCTCGCCAAGCTCTTCATCTGAATGGGTATGCGCCTCATGGTGCTGATGATGATCCTCAAGCAAAAGCCAGTTCCCGTTAGAGTCTTTTGTAAATGTCCTTGAATTACCCTCAAAAATGATTTCGATTCTTCCCAATTCCTGTTCACTAAAAGTGAACATTGCCAACTGTCCCGTTTTAGGGGGAGGATTTTTTGTAAATATTTCCGTATGCTCATGAGCAATAACACCCAAGAGGAGAATACCAAAAATAAAAAAAATAACTGCCGAACGGACAGGCATGGGATCACCTTAAAGCTAACGTTGTCGCCACCAAACGGCCGTTCCAATTAAGAAAAGAAGAGATGGCATCAGGAATAAGGCAATAATGAAGGTCGCTTTCATTTGACGATTGGTAAGATTAAAACGGGGCAATTCCCGAAGAGGAGGTTGAATGCCTATCAAATTTTCCTGTGCCGAGAGATAACTTATTGCATTGAGAAAAAGATGACCGTTACCAAGCACATGGAAAAAGGAATTAGTAGCAAAGTCGGAGTCACCTACAATAATTACACGAGAATTCTTACTCACAAGTGCTGCATCTTTGGCCAGTTCTGCACCATCATTTGATCTGGTCAAATCCTCCATTAGCCTAGCATCATCTTCATCTAATGGCCTTCTATTCGCCGCTAACATCAAAGTTCTCGGGCCAGGAAGGTCAACCCCGCGTTCATAGTCAATACGATCTCTCGTAGTTTCTCCAAAGCTACTTCGTGAGGTGTTGACCACGGGCGTCACTTGCACTCCTGGCACAGGACTGGTTGGCGATAATGACCGCGCTCCAGGATAGAAGGTTAATGGCACATCCCGGGTAATTTGATGGTAATTATAACTAGTAATTGCAGGAGCAGATGGATCCGTTCCAAAGTGGTTAGTATCATCCACAACCATACCATCGTCTAACTGGGCGCCGTAGGCATTTATAATACTTCCAAGATTTGTCTCCACAAAAGGGTCTACCATCAATAAAGCATTACCCCCCGTCTCAAGAAACGATTTGATCATCTCCACTTCAGTTTCAAGTAATGCTGCTTTTGGCCCAGCCACCACCAGAACTTGACAACCCTCTAATCCACTTTGTTCTTTGAGCAAAGAAACCTTTTGTACTTCATAATTCAAACTTTCCAAACTTCCCCTTGCTTTTGCCATTCCATGTGTTTCGTGCAACACATACTCAACGCCTGTGCCATGATTGTGATCAGCGGTAGCTTCAATATGGTCGTGCATTTCTTTACTGAAGGGGTCTGCCTCCCCGTGGCCATCCAAGAAGCAGACCAACTGAGTGACCCCTTGCGCAATTCGGAGAACACCATTGGCAATATCAGCCTCACTATCTCCGTTGACGACGCTCCGACGGTCTTCGCTCGTCATAACGGCTGTTCCCGGAAACCTAACTCCATGCAGCCTTGCCTGTGCCGGGTTCAAGGTAGGATCATAAAATTCAACGGTAACCTTATCGCTTTGCCGCGCAAATAATTTATATCTCTCGACGCTATCTCCCATTTGGTGACTATGAAAGAAAATGATGTGAACGGGTTGCTCTAAACGTTGCAGCATTGCTTTGGTTTGGGACGACAACGAGTACAAGCTTGCCGCCGTCATATCATATCTCCAGGGATAGACCAGGGAGAAATACCCAACACAAATGTATATGCCTAATAAACCTATGGTTGATAGAACAATTCCCGCTCTACGCCGTTGAAAAAGTGGGCCAATTTCTTTTCGTATGGATACAACTCCAACTAGAAGAAGGCCAAGGCCAACAGCACCTAAGACCACATTCCACACAACAAATTCTAAAAGAACAGCATGCACTGCAAGTGCAGATAATAAGAAACCGATCCCTGCCAATAGCGATATTCCTATTTTTAGTCGGCTATCCATCTTATCGCCGCCAACCCAGATAGCCCGCATTCATAGTTAAAAATGAGGCACACACTAGACCGTAAAACAGAACGCTTTCGCTCCGCACCAAACCTTTGATGAAATTCGAAAAATGATTTGCAAAAGAGAGGTATTCAAACAATCTCCACCAAAAATAACTGGACTGGAAGGTCTGCAAATGGCCTATAAACCAAAATGCAAGAAGCACAGACACAGTCAATAATGCGGCAATTATTTGATTTTTCGTTAAAACTGAGAAAAATTGTCCTATGGCCAGATACGCCAAACCCAAAAGCACAAATCCCAGATACCCTGATAGAATGGTTGTGGTTTCAGGCTCCGCAAACAGATACATCGGTATAAGATCAATAAATGTACCAGCTGTCATCAGGAGCAGAATTGTAGCAGCCCCCAAAAACTTTCCCAACACAGTTTGCCAGTTCTTCAGAGGCAAGGTTAATAGAAGTTCCATGGTCCGTGAGCTATGCTCGCCAGCATACAAACGCATTGATATCACTGGACACACAATTGTTAACATAATTCCCATATTTTGAAATGTTGAATCCATGGTAGCAACATTTGTCAAAAGGACGTTATGTGTGAAGAAGTAACCTGTTCCTATTAGGAAAACGGACACTACGAAATAGGCAATAGGCGACCGAAAATAGAGAGCTAACTCTTTTTGATAAACCGCTATAACGCCATTCATGAGTTTGATTCCCCAGGAGTGTCCCGCACATAACGAAGAAACACATTTTCAAGAGTTGGTTGTTGGCGTTCGAAGTGATGAAGGGACCATTCTGATGACACTCTTCTTGCGATCGCCGCATCAAGGCCCTCTCGCTCTTCAACATCGCACTCAACACTAAATATCTGATGTTCATCTGGTCCCTCAACCTGAACCTGCCGAACACCTTCTATTGCCATCAATTCGGTACGTAGGTTATCAGTTTGACCTGATACCTTTAAGACGATGCAGTTAGCTTCCTGAGCAGCCCGTTGAAGTCCTGCCGGTGTATCAATGGTGAGCAGGCGACCTTCGTTTATGATTGCAACACGCTGACATATACGGGTTACCTCGGATAAGATATGAGTGCTCAATAACACCGTATGCTCTTTTCCAAAAGAACGAATTACTTCCCTGGTCTCCTGAATTTGGCCTGGATCAAGCCCACTAGTCGGCTCATCAAGTAACAAGACATCCGGTTTTCCGATCAGAGCTTGGGCAAGCCCCAGCCTTTGTCGATACCCTTTTGATAACTTAAATACCTCGTGTCGAAAAACAGACCCCAGTCTGCACGCAGTAGCGACCCGATCGAGTTCCAAATTCATCTCGGATCTAGTAACCCCCTTCGCCTTTGCTACAAAACGAAGGTATCCAACGACACTTAGTGTATCGTATAGAGGGGGAAGCTCAGGAAGATAGCCAATTCTTTTAGCTACACTAATATTGTCCTGAACCACGTCATATCCAGCCACCTCAATACGGCCGAAAGTAGGGGTAATATAACCCGAAATCATTCGGAGTGTCGTCGTTTTTCCCGCACCATTAGGGCCTAAAAATCCAACCACCTCGCCTTCTGCCACTTCAAAAGAGACATCCCGGACAACTACCTTAGATCCATATCTCTTGCTAACAGATTGAAGTGATATCATTGAAGCGTCCGGTGAATTTATGCAGATAAAAATAAGGAGGCTTACTGAAAGCCCCCTTATTTAGAGAAAAGTTAGCTAAGAGAAGTCGTTTATTTATGCCATCTCTCGCCCATAGCTTCATATTGCTGAATGCTGTGCCCATACCACAGTGGAACACCCTCGACATCGCGTATCATCTTCATCCGCTCAAGGGAATCGTTGTAGTCAAGAACACTGTAATTTAGCCCTGCTGGATGGCCCTCCAGGTTCTCCTTAAACCAGATGGAATCCTGTGTCAGAAGCACTGAACCCGTCTCGGGCAACTTGATCTGAACTGATTGATGGCCCATCGTATGTCCGGGCGTAAAAATAATCTTAACGGTACCGTCCCCGAACAGGTCATAGTCGCCATCCATTTTGAAGTATCTGAAATCGCGTGCGTCATCATAGTCCGCCTGCACATGAACTCCATTACGCTGAAAGCTTTCCGGCCACCAAGCCTGGTAAAGCTCCTTATCCTGTATCACATGGATCGCATCCGGAAACATTTCGATGTTCCCAATATGATCCAAGTGGGAATGGGAATGAATGACGATATCCACGTCGGACACGCTATAACCCAACCGTTCAAGAATTTTATCGATGATGGCATCACGGGGCTGTGAGGGATTTAAAAGGCCACAAATACCTTCTGCCCAATGGCTTGCGCATTGGCCGTCAGCTATCGCCACGTTGTTGCCGGTATCATAGACCACTAGGCCTTTAGGATGATCCAACACCCACATGTTAACCGGAACCATAATGTCCCGCGCCTCTGGATAAGTAGGCACCAAAATCTGAATGTTAAATGGACCAAACGTTCCGCTCGAGGTCCAATACAACTGTTGCGCCGAACCGGTGTTTCCACCAAGAAACGCCACTCCCACCAGCATGGCCGCAAAAAATTTAATCGCTTTCATAAGCTATCTCCCCTTAATACAACTGCCACAGCCCTATTATGACAGATTTGTAGTAAATCCTACGCTGGAGAGGATTTATACACAAGGAAATACGCTACTCTTTGTCACCTATTTATGCACTTTATGTTATGTTATACTATAACAATTGATCGCCCACAACCGCTTTTATCTCCCCAATCCTCTTATATTTCGGTTGAAATACTATTATTAAGCTACTATTAATAAGTACAATATTTATATATAAAATATATATCGCTAACCAGCCCATAATAGCTTTAAAAAAATGGAAATTACTAATGCCCAGCTTTGATATTGTTTCCCGTACCGATCTTGTCGAGGTTGGCAACGCTGTTCAAGGAGCCACCCGCGAGATAGGGACCCGGTACGATTTTAAAGGGAGCAACTGTTCGATTGAACTCTCAGATACGGTTCTCACCCTTAACGCCGATGACGACTTTAAACTGAAACAAGTCTCAGAATTGCTGAAAGGATATATAGGAAAACGTAAGGTTAATATTTCTGCCTTCGACTTTAACGAACCAGAGAAAGCCTCCGGCAATAGCGTGCGACAGACCGTTACTATTAAACAAGGAATTGATAGAGAACTAGCTCAGCAGATCGTTAAAGCCGTAAAAAGCTCTAAATTAAAGGTTCAAACTGCCATACAAGGGGACGAGCTCCGGGTTACCGGAAAAAAACGTGATGATCTCCAGAATGTGATCACTCTGATCAAAGAACTCAAGATCAGACATCCGCTACAATACATTAATTTTCGGGACTAGCCCTGAAAATTTTTAAGTTGAATTTGGCCAGAGAAGATAAGGTGGCCGGAACCTTTAACCATATCTCTCCAGCCCAAAACCCAACGGCTCGACAACAGGTAAGCGCCCAGAGACCAAACAGCTAATCATGTGACCGGATGCGCAGGCTAAACTCCATCCAAGGCTCCCATGACCAGTGTTTATAAAGAGGTTATTATATTTTGTTCTACTTATGATCGGCGCACCATCTGGGGTCATTGGTCGCAAACCTGCCCAAGGTTCCGCCAATTCCAGTTTGCCAGCATTCGGAAAAACTTTTTGAGTATGCTCCCGTAAAGCTCTGATGCGGGCTGGGGTAGCCGCCTTGTCTTCGGCTCCTATCTCAGCTGTTCCAGCAACGCGCAATCGTTCCCCAAGTCTCGTAAAACCAAGCTTTCTTTCATGATCGTGCACACTAAGGCTCGGTGCTCCGTTATGTCCGCCGGTTGGAATAGTTATTGAATAACCTTTTACGGGATATACAGGAAGCTTGAGAGAGACCGTTTTTAGCAAGCGAACGCTCTCACTAGCAGCGCTAAGGACTGTCGCGTCCCCCCTTTGAATTCCAGCGCTTGTAAGAACTCCTGATACTTTATTACCATCCAACAACAATTTTTCTGCAGATAGTCCATAAAGAAATTCTACCCCTTCCTGTTCTAGGAAAGAAGAAATAGCCCGAGTGAATTGATGGGCATCTCCCGTATGCTCATAGGAATGTAAAATACCACCAGCATACTTTACCTGGCTTTGCGTTAGGGCAGGCTCTGCAGCAAGGCAATCCGAATAATCAAGGACTTCCCCTCGTGATTTCTCCTCTGGGATTTTCTCCTCTGCTTTTACAGCTTTTGTAAAAGATTTCTCACCTCCATAAAGATGCAGAATCCCCTTGCTTTCATAGTCAAATTTTATGTTCGTGCTCTTAACCACATCTTTCATGAGCCTAGTACTATGCTTTGCCAGCCCGAGCAGAGCAGCCTTAGTTGCAGAATATTTTTTTGGACTGCAATTAAGCAAAAACTGAATCAGCCACGACCACATTGCGGGATCCGCACGAAGGTGAAGCAGATAAGGAGCTGTCGATTTTCCAAATTCGCGGATAATCATAGATGGGACACCAGGGGCAGCCCATGGTTTTGCCGTTAAATGACATAATTGGCCCGCATTAGCGAAGCTTGTTTCACTACCTGCAACAGCATTTTGTTCGATAACAGTTACTTCGTGACCATCGGCTTTTAAGTAAAAAGCGGTTGTCACGCCAACAACTCCAGCTCCAACTACTATAACTTTCATAAACAAACACTACCTGCGATATAGTGCGCTTCCGTAGACCGGACGCGCACTGATTAGATTGGCTCTTGCACAATTATCACCATATAATTTTTTCTGGATCGCCGATATACAAGGAACGAATAAAAGCCACCAACTCCCAAATTTGCCTTGGAGTTAGATCCTTGGACCACCCGACCATATTTGTACCGGATCGACCTCTCGATATAGCGTTGTATACCATTTTATCTGTCGGCTTATAGATCCAGATATCATCACTCAAACTGGGCCCGACGCCGCCTTCAGCTTTCCGACCGTGACACGCATAACAACCAATGTTCTTCCAGTGAGCCTTTCCTGCAGCTATAGCCGTCGCATCACCGTTTAGTTTGTTTTTCTCCCAGTCCTCCGGCGCTATTTCATCCGCAGCAAAAACAGCGCTTTGCATAACGCATATTGCCAAGATAATTCCTAGGCCTCGGCATAAAAATTTCCAAACACACTCTAGTTCGTTAACAAACATATCTCCCCGAAGTCCTATGTCTATGAACAAATAAATAAAGCAACAGAAGGGCCCAGAGAAACCTTTTCCTCCGGACCCTTCCGCTACTAATCAGTTCTGCTCCGTTATTGCACGACCTCTAGTGCAGAGCAAACCCAATAATTACTCCACCTTTACGACTATCTTTAAGCCAAGGAGCACCACCTTCACCAAAATGCGCCCAGCCTGTCCATCCACCAAATCCAGACGGAACAGCTATAAATTGCTCCCCATCAATAGTGTAAGTTGATGGACTTCCAAAGATCCCGGAACCAGTCTGAAAAGACCACAGCTCTTCACCAGTTTCCTGATTATAAGCCCGGAACTCTCCCTCAGGCGTACCGGCAAACAACAATCCACCCCGTGTTGATAGCAGGCCACTAGTAAATGGCGAACGATCTTTCACCACCCACTTTTTCTCCCCTGTCTTGCCATCGAACGCGACCAATTGTCCGTATCCAGTATTCCAACCAATAGTCCCGATTCCCCAATATGGTGCGCCAACGGTCACCTCATCAGGATTAAGGCCTTCTCCAAGCGGAGCACTCTTTATATCCACACAGATTTCGCGACTAGGAACAAATACCCAACCCGTTTCAGGGTTTACGGTCATTGGGTTCCACCATTTTCCACCCTCCGACGCGGGGCAAATATCTTTAGCCTCGTAGTCATACCTAGGAACCTTTTCCTCGTTCCAGATAGGCCTTCCAGAAGGGGTGAATCCAGTAGT
Source organism: uncultured Alphaproteobacteria bacterium (assembly GCA_902562525.1). Classification (GTDB taxonomy): domain Bacteria; phylum Pseudomonadota; class Alphaproteobacteria; order UBA7887; family UBA7887. The sequence continues at coordinate 13,322 of CACETT010000022.1, read as the reverse complement.
CCAATTCACTTTCGAAATTGGAACACCATACCGGAACTTACCATTAGTCCGGTCGATTTTATACAAAAAGCCGTTGCGATCCCCATGCAACCAGACCTTCTCCCTGCCATAATCAACGAGGACAGGTTCATTATTCCCGTCGTAATCCCAAACATCAGCCGGTGTGTATTGGAAATAATAAAGTATTTTCCCTGTATCAGGATTGAGGGCTAATGTTGAGTTAGAATAGAGATTATCTCCCGGCCTATTTGTGCCGTCCCAATCCGGGTTAGGATTTCCAACACCCCAATATAAAACGTCCAACTCAGGATCATAAGATCCGGTTATCCAAGCTGAGGCCCCACCATACTTGGCGGCGTCCGCATTCCCCCACGAGTCATGCCCTGGTTCACCAGGCCCGGGAATCGTATAGGTTCGCCATACCTGTTCACCAGTATCAACATCTAGCGCGTCAATATGCAATCGAGTAGGATACTCGGCTCCAGACATACCAACTATGACTTTTCCCTTAACAACCAAGGGAGCGACCGTCATAGTGTAGGCGTCTTCCCAATTTCCAAGTGTTTTATCCCAAATAACCTCGCCAGTTGCCTTATTCAGCGCAACAACATGCGCGTCGGGTGTAGCAACAAACACTTTATCGCCATGGAGCGCTACACCTCGGTTCCCAATATCACAGCACATCTTTCCAGCGACACCCTCTGGAAGTTGGTGTGCGTAGCGCCATAGCTCTGTGCCACTCGAAGCATCAAGCGCATATGTGCGGCCATGAGATGCCGTGGCATACATTATGCCATCTTGAACAACTGGAGTTGTGTTCTGAGCATCAAGGGTCCCAAGGGAAAAAATCCATTTCGGGACCAAATTTCGAACATTATCAGTGTTAATTTGACCTAATTTACTGAATCGGTTTCCGGTATAGTTTCCCGTCACCATCAACCAATTATTAGGATCTTCCTGAGCCGTTCTCAGCATTTCATCTGTGACATGTTGCTGGGCGCTAGCTGTCTGGATAGCAATAAGCCCCAGAGCCCCCAGCAGGCCACTCATCAGAGTGCCATATTTCATCATTAAAACTCCCTCTTTAAAAAAATCACATTTTGTGATTATCAGCGAGACAGTTTGCACGAATAAACAAAAAAACAAACTTATAAATTCTTTTATGTTTGACTTAAAGCCAATAAGTATACAATTAGAAAAACCCTATAACTTAATGATATAGAGTAATTTTTGGAGTAAACAATTGGTAATAGAGGCTCCCCTTTTAATACATACCGAAACTGTTCGACCGCAATGGATTGACCATAACGGCCACATGAACTCCGCCTACTACATACTGGCATTTGACGAAGCTGGCGGCTCCCTCTTTAGATATTTTGGTCTTTCCGATGAGTATCGCCAAAGAGAACACAAAGGAATTTTTGTTGGTGACTACCATATCCACTACTCGCGTGAAGTCGTGGCTGGCGATCCTCTCAAGTTTACCCATCTCATTATCGACTACGACGATAAAAAGGTGCACTACTGGCAGGAAATGTTTCATGCCAAAGAAGGATACCTGGCAGCTCAATGCGAAGCGATAATGCTACATGTAGATTTGAATACTCGAAAAGTAACTCCGTTTCCTGAAAACATTTTAGACAAAATTAGGAAAACCCATGAAGTCCACTCAGTGCTGCCAAATCCTGATAACCTAGGGCGCACCATAAAAATTAAACGCCCAACAAGGCGATAACCTACCCTTGCACAAAAAGGCCTGTGAGACTTTATCTCATCACTTAAATCATCCCGAAGAATTCTTTACCTTCTCCCAAAGATACATCTTAATTAATGTGGGATTCTCTAAAAAGCAAAGACCGCGGAAAAATCCTTTCTTTCCACCATTTACGGTATGCTTCAAAATACTTATCTCCATGGCATGAAGGTATGTTCCCGATTGCCACCGAATTATATTTGAACCTGCAAAGTCATAAGGGAGCTCATTATTCCCAGTGACAGGATCAATATAATCTCCACCAAAATCATTTCTTTCAAAAGCTAAGGTCTTAACCTTCCCATCGTCAAAAATTATACCGTAAAACAAGTCTTCACCTGAACCCTGTACCCCTACACAGAGAAAACCTTTCCCATCCATATCACTGGCAGCCACGGGTAGACCTATGAAAAAGAGGAAGAACAAAACTGTTAACCATCCCGTGTTGAAGCACTCTCCCATATGAACACTCTTAATTAAGCGGGCAATGGGAGAATAGAGTTTAAAACTTTTTAAACTCGTGCGATTTGCCATTTATAATTCCGTCACAGAAAGAGGTCCCAGTACATTTAAGTCCAATGTAACATCAAGAGTTACTAACCTCGTTTTGGGCATTCTGTATAGAAACATCCCTCTTTGCAGCCCAAACCTTTTTTATAATTTATCCTGCTGAAGCTTACTCTGATCGCCTTATTCGAACACTACAGCAGCTGTTTCCCACGCATTAATCTTATCCCAATCGTAAGTTACCCCAAGACCGGGGCCAGTTGGCACTGGCACACACCCATCAGCGCCAACGTCGCCCACACTATCTCCATAATCATCCGCATATATCGGAGGTTGAAGACCATTCCATACTCGATCTGGATTAACCAAACCTAGTTCATAAAAATGTGTATTAGGAATTGCGGACATACAATGGCGGTGCATGGGTCCAGCTGTATGAAGCTGCACTTCCATTCCTACAGCATCACAAAAATGCGCCAACTTCATTGTCCCGGTAATTCCTCCATCGAGCTCTGGATCAATGTGCAAAATATCGGTTCCTCCCATTAGCACAAAATCGGCTTTTTGTTCGAAGCCTCGAATATGCTCAGCAATTAACATGGGAGTTTTGATGAAATCCCGTAAGCGCTTATGAGCACTGGCGCTAGAGGAGGCATCTCGATAGGGATCTTCGTACCAAAAAAATCCCAAATCATCGCAGGCTCGACCCACCTCTACTGCCGCCATAAAAGAAGGTAAGGATGATGCCGGATCGGTCATTAATTTCATTTTATCACCAACTCGATCTCGCACTGCTGTCATTATCCCAATCTCGTTTTTGGGATCACCGTCAAAAAAGCTATGTATTTTGAATGCAGAGATCCCTTTGGCGTTACACCCTTCGGCAAAATCCGCATACCTTTCTACACTGTCCAATCCTCCGGGGCTTTTCTGTCCAGGGGTTGTGCTGGCATACACAGGAAGACGCTCACGATACCCACCCAAAAGAGCGGAAATTGACGCATTATATTTCTTGCCGGCCAAATCCCAGAGGGCCACATCCAATGCCGCAATACCAGTCTTATCAAAGTGTCGTAGGACAGATTTCAAACGTTCAAAAATAAGTTCCCGCTTCTCGGCATCTTGCCCTATTAGTGAGGGAGCCACCTGGTTCACCTGTGCCAGGGCATGCTGTGTAGCACCAAAATGTGGTGCGTAACTTCCCCGCAAGCCATCGTCTGTCTCGATTGTGACAACAAATTTAGGGATTTCAATACTAACACCTTGAGTATAGGTACTAATATTCGGTCCAAAATCATCTAATGTGTACGTATAGGACTGCACACTAATACGCTTGATTATACTCATAACTTAAGCCCCTTGGTTGTCGTTAAGCTTTACCTAGCTCTCCTTAGACATCTGAACAAACGGTATTGGCCGTACTCGCGATACCTACCAATCAAACGATTATCCGTTACATCATTCAACTCAGTTGCAAAAAAATGCATACCTCATTGCACATTGTCTTTAGGGTAAGTGAAACTTCGTTCAGCATCCAATGTCCCATCTTGCGTGTAAACCCGCCAAGGGCCGTTTTTCTTTCCGTCTTTGTACTCCCCTTGGGCACTCATTGTTCCATTCTCGTAATAAGATGTCCAAAGACCATTTTTCTTTCCGTCGTTGAAATTACCCTTGCTCCGTTCCTGACCATTATAGTGATAAGATATCCAAACGCCCTCTTCTTCTCCCTTGTTGTAGTCCCCCTTTACTCTAAGTTGGCGAAAGTAATGGTAAGCCTCCCAGGAACCTTCCTTCTCGCCGTCCTTGTATGCCCCTTTTTCTAATAACTCACCATCATACGTGTAGAACTGCCACAATCCCTCTTTACGGTCATTTTTGTAGGCCCCTTTATATTTTAGCAAACCGTTATCATGATAAAATTCCCATGGACCTTGCCTCTGGCCATTAATATATTCCCCCTTCAGACCTAGCTCCCCGTTAGCGTGGTGAAAGACCCAATGCCCATCGAATATTCCGTTTTTAAATCGCCCCTCCATCTGACCATTAACATTTCCCGTAAAAGGTTCTTCCATCCCCGCTCTATAATAGACCCCGCCTCGCTCAACCAAATCACTCCAGTCGATCACCGTTTCAGCAAAACCAATTGTACTTAGCATAAAAGTGAGAACTAACGCTGGGAAACCTTTTACACAAACCTGCAAGAACACCATTACCTCCTTCGAATTTTTCCGCACTGACTTAAATGACCCAATACTCGACGACATCTTGTTGACCTAAATACAAACACCTACTGTATTTAGCAAAATTACTAAATTCATTAATATATCCCGTATGTAATAACCACTCTCCTTAAATGGTGACAGGATTAGACTTCTATGAGAATAACCCTGTATACTTTAGCCCTCGGCCTGCGCTCAAGATTTCACAAGGCTAACAAAAATATCATGAAACGTTTAACGGTATTGTATCTGATAGCCATTTTTCTGAGCTTCCACACCTTTGCTGCTGAAGATTCTGAAAAAAGCCTCTCCCAAATGAGGTCTTATACCGCTTGCCTCAACTGCGATCTTAGTGGCGTTGATCTAAGCCGAAGTTTTCTGCATCAAAGTAGCTTACGTGGATCACAATTGGTTGGAGCAGATTTGCGATGGTCTTATTTTGAAGAGGTTAATCTCCGTCGAGCAAATTTAAAGGGCGCAGATTTACGGCATACAGTACTGAATAAGGTCGATATGAGGAATGCAAATCTTAGTAATGCCGATTTAGATAACGCCCAATTTATTGATGTAGATCTAGCGGGATCCACAATGCGAAATGCATATGCATCTAATGCAGACTTGAGTAATTCGATCTTCGATAATACTAATCTAAGCGAAACCGATTTTAGTGATAGCAAACTTTCTGGAGTACAAATGCGTTCTGTCTATATGAACGGGGCAATATTTGTTGGATCCGACTTAAGCAATGCAGTTTTGGCTAGCGCGAAAATGCGTGATGTGGACCTAAGTGGAGCAAATCTAAAAGGGGCTATTTTACGTAACGCTGATCTAACAAGTGCGGATTTAACAGACGCCGACCTTTCAACCGCGGACCTATCCCCTAACACCAAACTGGACGGTGCAATTTTTTGCAGAACCCTGACCCCATGGGGTGAAGATAATACCAATTGCTAAAATCGAAAGTGAGAAACGCCGGCTTAAATCTTCGATGCCTAACACCTAATCGCTTACTTTTAAGGAGACCTTTCCAAGATTCTCAGTTTCTACGGAAAATCTATCAAGTTTTTTAAGCCAAATGCTTTCCGTTACACAGCCAGTCAGTATGACTGTCCCGGTCGGGAGATTGTAACCTCGTTTAGATAAGTTATTAATTAACCAAACGGCAGAATTCATCGGATTACCCATTATCTGTTTCCCAATCCCGCAGCCTATATTTCTTCCATTTAAGAACACGTTTAGCGATTCCTTTGACAGGTCGATGCTTAACCAGTCCTGGATGGGAGTACCAACAACGCAGCCTACATTATGAACAAAATTAGCTATATTCAGCCCGCCACCCTTATAAACGGCATTGTTCGAATCGCGGTCATCAGCGATTTCTATCGCCACCATTGCTGACCCAATCCTTGAAGCGATGGTTTTAGTATTCCATGGCTCTCTTCTTGGCTCTATATCACCTCCTACAACGAGACCAATCTCTGCCTCGACGCAAAGAGTCAAAAAATCATTGGCCGAAATCTCTGCCCCGTTCTGTTTAATGAGAGATTTTAGTATTGGTCCTTCGATCGGATGGGAAATACCAACAAGCTCTTGCATTTTGGTACTGGCTAGGCCCACTTTCCAACCACCAACCTCATGCCCTTTGCCGCCATAGATCTTTATTAGCTCATCTTGAACTGAGTAACCCTCAGCCATACTGACCGGTGTTAAGCACTCAGGGAATGCGTCTAATTTGACATTAGCTTCTCGATCCCTGAAAAGCCTGGCCGCCGCCTTTTTAACCTTAGTGGACACAAGTCACTCCACTATTATTTCCAGTCGTAACACCCTCATGCAAGGAACTATATAGGAGAACTTCATCCTAGAGCGAAAAGATACAACTAAGCGGCAATTAAGGTCCGTTCCTTATCGTCCGTTTTGCATCTCTACTATGCTAAAAATTACTTAATTATTTCCCAAGTGCCATCTGCACGACGACACGCCGTTCCATAGGCACTTTGCTTTTCCCCACCAACAATTACGTCAGTCTGATATTCCCGGCAGTACTGATTTTCCGCAACTTCATAGGTATTTAATGGGGTCACACTCCCTGAATTTCCACTATCGGGGTTGCTCCAGGCAGTCGTGGTCCCAGTCTTAGAATATTCAAGGGACTCATGGGTTGTATCAAGCAAGTACTGTTGGTCAATTTTATCCAAAGTAGCTCCAACCTCATTTCCTATGAGAGCTCCCAACAAGACCCCCACACCAGTAGCTATTAATTGGCCATTTCCTTTACCGACTTGAGATCCGGCAACCCCACCGGCGACTGCGCCAATTACGGTTCCAACCCCCTGTTTCTCTCCAGTCGTCGCAATACAACCACCAAGTATTAATGTTAATCCGCATCCACAAATCAGTATAATTTTTCGCATTAGTTACCCCATTCGTGTGTGGTCAGAATTATAGGCCTGCTGCTATAGCTGCAAATATAAGAATACCAAAACTACAGCCAACATTCACCCCAAAAAACAAGCAGCCATTGCCAACTGCGCACATATATTCTTAGCCTGCTACCTAATTATGGCAACAAAATGCCCAAGCAGGGATCCGCCAACAGTGCTATATATAGCTTTTCTGGGCCCAACCACCAAGCAAGAAGAAGAGCAACCAAAGCTGCCCTCCAACCTGAAATAAATCCTGCTTTTATTGAGGGTTATAATACCCCACGCCACAAACTATTCCCGAGACACGGGTCATGAGAGCGGTCTTCCGAAACATTTTAGTAGACCCTGTAGTGGGCCTTTCATAATCGTAATGAGCCTCGCCAATTTTCCCCGGTTTAGCCGCGGCAAACAGCGCTTCCCCAAGGTTTGTCCCGTGGATGTCGACGAAACCACCTTCAAATGTATCCATACCAAGTATGTTTGGATGTGCGATAACTGTTCCATCGGGGGCAAAACAGAAAACATACAAATCTTTATGAATTAAGCCCCCTGTTCCAGACTGAAACAAATCTAGCGCTCTATTCCTATCTACCTTTACCAATTTAATAGCCCGATCCAATAAAGAAATGGCCTCCTCTCTAGTCCCGAACTCGTCGGCTAAGGATGCCATGCTAAAAAAGCTAGAACATACTGCCGCGACAACCAAGGCCTTAAATTTCCTCATAGTTTCCCTCCCATATATGTTTTTCTGGATATCCCTTTCCTATAATGGACAAGAAATATGTAAATAAAATATAAAATTACATTCTGTCTCTATTTCTAGCACTTTTTGGCAATTATTTCCCTTTAAGTTTTACCTAGCCATACTCTCCCCACAACGATATACCTCTTTCTTTCCGCGCCCCGTCAGAGATCCCCACAATGATGAAAAGGATAAGGTTATGAAACGCGTCCAAGACGAAGTAGCTATAATAACCGGCGCGGCAAATGGCCTAGGGCAAGCGATTGCATTCCGCTTAGCGCAAGATGGAGCCAACGTCATCCTGGGAGACATCGATGGAAGTGGATTATCCACTACCGCGTCAGAGATCCGAAAGACTGGGTCACAGGTGATCACTGTTGTGGGCGATATTACTGAGGAGGCACAAGCCCAAGAACTAATTGATGCTGCCCTAAACCATTTTGGGAAGATCGATATACTCGTAAATAATGTAGGCGGTAGCCGGAATTCAAAAATTTGGGAAATGGAAGTTGAGGACTGGGATTATACGGTGCGGCTCAATTTGCGGGGAACGTTTCTCTGTACTAAGGCCGCTGTGCGTCACATGATAAAAAAGAAAAAAGGATCAATTATATGTCTATCCTCCGGGGCCCGCGAAGGAACTCCTTGGACAGCCTATTATCAGGGTGGTTCCGCCTATTCAACATGCAAGGCAGGGGTCCATGGTTTTATGCGCGATGTTGCTATGGAGTTGGCAGAATTTAACATTCGTGTTAACTGCGTCGCACCCGGCCCCATTGAGACAGACCGAGAGGGAGAGAACCTTCGCAAATTAAATGATACCGTTGATCTGAGCCCGGAACGGATGACGCCACTGGGCCGGCTTGGACAGCCATTCGAGGTTGCCAATGCAGTATTATTCCTAGCTTCTGACGAAGCATCCTATGTTACGGGTCACACTATGGCTGTAGCTGGAGGTCGCTGAGCGCGCTACCTTGCAAGCGATCACTAATTAGGGCCTTAGATAACTTGGTCTATTCCGGCAATTGCCGTCCTATGCATCACCCTCCGTTGAGAACTAGAGTCGTAAGGCATTACCATATGCATAGTCCATGTATTGTCCCACATAAGAACATCATGCTCCTCCCAAGAGTGCTCATAAACATAGCGCTCCTGAGTAGCCCAACCCGTTAGCTCATCTACAAGGTCTCTCGTAGCTTCCTCACTCCACCCAACAATTCGTTGCATATAGATTGGGCTTATGTATAGCGATTCACTTCCATCCAAATGTTTTCGTATCAATTTATGTTGCACGGGCGGAACCTTAGCGGCCTCCGCAGGATTCATTTCCGGCAAATTGCGATGGGAACGCATCCACGCCCAGCTGTGCTGCCCCTTAAGACCCTCCACTCGATCCCGAAGCACCACTGGCATTTCCTCAAGAGCCCTCCGTAAATTGGCAAACCTCGTCTCGCCACCCCCCCCTTTTACGACCTCAATCCCATGTAAAATAGCTCCCTTGCTAGGCACTTTTCTATAACAGCTATCCGTATGCCATGCCCAGGTTAGGCTATTAAATACAACTGCCTCATTCTCTTCAGGGAGAATCTCCCCTGCTGAATCGACATTACTCAAAATAAAAATTTCTGGAAGAGAGCTATCTGTTCTCTCAGTCTCTGGAAGAACCTCAAGTTCCCCAAAACAACGACTGAATTTGACGTGTTCTGCGTCAGTTACTTCTTGATTACGAAAGACCAAAACCCCATACCGTTGCCAGGCTGTATCAATTTCCTGTTTTACGTCCGGGGCGAGAGGGATTGAAAGATCGACTCCCCCAATTTCTGCTCCAAGAGAACTGTGTAACTCCTTTATTGATATCGCCATAACCACCACCTTTTGTGCATAGCCATCCATCAATAATAGCTACCAGTCTCAAATTATTCCAGTGAAGAACATCTGGAAATTCGATTAGAAAAAGAATTTTTAGAAACGCTAAGAAAATTAGGTATTTCAGCTAGAAACTCATCGAGCAGATCTGCGGTAACTAGGGCAACCTCGCAACCATAATCTCGCCTACTTCCATTAGGGTTGTCCAACTTCCATACCTGATAATCACGTTCTTCAAAATAAGCTCCCATTCCGGCTCCTGCGAAGGGCATCATAACCACAACTCTTCTCAATCTCGCTTTTGCCAATACCTTTGAGAGTTCCTTACGATGCTTAACGACCTGTACTGCCGCCTCGCTGGTCAACAACACGATATCTGCACTGAGTTTGACCGACCAAAATACTAAACCGAGCGAAAGAGATGCCAATACCCCACAAAGCCAGCCCAAAAAGATTATATTTTTGAAAAAAAAGAACATTGTTCTTATTTGATACAAGGCCCTAAATGGAGACACTAAACAAATATCTATCCAGATACGCCGAATCCATGGCGCAAAAGTTATTTTAATGAAAAAGGTGGCTTTAGAATGGCGCAATAAAGGCGAGGAATGGATACCTCCTGTCACGAGCGTTTAAGACTGAACTGGTCTTTACCAATCTGAAACCAGTTAAGAGAATTTTTGTATCAAAAGTTGACTAAAGCATATCGAGAATCTACAGAGTTCTTATCCAATAACCAAAAAATTAGTGGTCGTAGAAAATGCCAGTAAATGATACAGAATTAACGACGTTAGCAGTTAAGATGTTAGCTGATTATGACGGCCACACTCCGGGGACCGCCTTTGCCAATGGGCTAAGGCTGTCGGTCCAGGAAGCCTGGCATTTGCAGACTATGGTATCGGAACTGCGCCAAAGACGTGGAGAAAGAGTCGTTGGCTTCAAAGTTGGGGCTGTTTGCGAAGGCAACCAAAAGCTGATTGGACTTGATCACCCAGCTTGGGGTCGATTGTGGGAAAATGAGCAACATCCGGATGGAGCGACATTATACAAGAAAAATTTTGCCAACCCCTCCATGGAAGCGGAATTCGGCATAATTTTGAACCGTGATATAGAAGCGGACAAGACCTCGTTAGAAGACGTCTTGTTAGCAATAGAATCCGTCCACCCCGTCATTGAGATTCATAACCTTGTATTCCGCGGTGAAAGCCCCAACGGGGCCGAACTTCTTGCCAATAACGCTATCCATGCCGGAGTTGTGCGAGGACTAGGAAAAATAGACCCGAAACAAACTATAACTACCGATTTAGAGCTTATATACGATGGAAAAGTTGTAGATTCGTGGTATCAAACAAAATGGCCTAACGACTATCTTTCGGCTATCGACTGGCTGGTTCAAGAACAAACTAAACTAGGAAATAAATTACGTAAAAACGATTTAATTTTAACTGGTGCACTTGGACCTCCAATACCAATCGAAGAAACAAAACTAGTCGAGGCCAAATCCCCTCAGCTCGGCCGCGTGGGCGCCATTTTCCTATGACTAATTACTAGGCGAAATATAATGGAGATGCAAAACTTTCAGCTGTTCTGCCAACCAGAAAGCAGCGCATCTTTGCGTGTTATCTTATGTATACGTTGTCGGGGTATTCTAGAAGGTTTCGCGCAGCTCGGAAGACCGAGCTTGAAACCAATTCCAGAGGCATACCAATTTTTATCTTTTATCGCCCTATCCACTGGACCTGCTTACTGATAGCAGTCACTTCCCCCAACGTAAGGCCATCAAGTCTAGTTTTGAGGCATATCTCAATAATTCCGACCTTGTTTCAGGGTGCACCGCCTCCAACGGATGGCGGACTGTATCATTTTTGATCACACCGCCTTCCCTCATCGCAATTTTTGCAGCTCGCAAACCGCACTGCCTGTTTTCAAAGTTAATCAGTGGAAGTATGGTGTTATAAAGGCGGTCAGCGCCCTCTTGGTCTCCGTCAAGATATCGCATGACAACTGGCCTAATTAAATCTGGCAACAGGGCACTAGGCATGGTTCCAGTCGCTCCAGCACTCAGATCCGCCATTAGTGTAATAGATTCCTCTCCGTCGAACGGTCCGTCAACGGCTCTTCCCGCAGCGCCAATTAGATCTCGTATTTTTGTAGCTGCACCTGGTGTCTCGATTTTAAAATAGGAGACTTGAGGGAGTTGATGAGCTAACTCGGCTAGAAACTGGACCGATAAAGAAACCCCGCTTAGCGGAGCATCCTGGACCATTATTGGAATAGAAATCGCTTTTGCTAAAGATTCAAAATACGTAAAATTACCCGCATTTGACGCTTTTAGTCCTACCCCATGATAGGGCGGCATCACCATAATCATATCAGCCCCAAGAACTTCAGCCTTTTTGGCTCTTTCAACCGACACTCGCGTACTGAAATGACTACAAGTAACGATTACAGGAACTCTTCCTGCTATGTGCTCAAGACAAGTTACAGCTAGTTGATCCCGTTCTGAATCTGTTAACAAAAATTGCTCTGAGTAGTTGGCTAGAATACAGATGCCATCAACCTTCTGATCAATCATGCAATCCAATACCCTTTTCTGTCCTTCTAAGTCTATTGTTTCATCCTCATGGAAAGGAGTTGGCGCAATAGGGTAAACCCCATTGTATGGCTGAGTTCGCTTAGGTGAGATCATCATTCCTCCAGTTGCCTGTACGACCAGTGACAGAGGCGATTATTACAAAAATTTCATTCTGAAATGTTATGTCTGAATATATTCGTATTCAATAGCAGTTAAGTTTTAAACGTGATTACTAAGGGATGACCTCATTCTCGTGATGGGGTTATACTTAGCCATTAACCATTCAGTCTTATCGCTGGTCCGTACTGACCTGGACCCTTTTTGGACCACACAAAAAATTTAGAGGATACGCCCATGACTCCACCGGATCGCCTCCGTGCATTATTATCAGCCCCTGAATTCATCGTAATGCCTGCAGTTTGGGACGGGTTGACAGCCAAACTAGCAGCCAATGCCGGATTCGAGACTGCTTTCCTATCTGGCTCTTGCGTATCAGCTGGTCGTTTAGGAGGTCCTGATCTCGACCTTTTCTCCTTCGGTGAGGTATTCAACTCCTTCAATATGGTGCGTGAGGTCGCGCCCCAAACACTCATATTGGCCGACGGGGATCATGGTCATGGCAATGCAATGAACGTACAGCGAACCGTAAAGAATTATGGCCGGGCAGGCGCTGCCGCAATTCTCATAGAGGACAAGATCACTCCCCGCCCCCTGACCGCCGCTGGCAAGCCATGCTTGCCTAGAGAAGAAGCACGCATGAAAATCCGAGCTGCAGTGGAAGCCGCTAAAGATAGTGGGATCCTCATCTTAGCACGAACGGATTGCCGACCCACTCTGGGAATCGATGAAGCTGCAACCCGCATTGAAATGTTTGTAGAAGAAGGGGCCGATATACTACTTCTGGACTCTCCTGCCGATGACACCGAAGTGGATCGCGCCATTGAGGCTGCCGGAGAACGTCCTTCCCTGGTTGTTCTCACTCCAGGACTACCCCGTGCGACCCCTACCCAGACTGAGGCAGCTAAAATGGGATTCAAAATTGGAGTTTACCCCACAGCCCTGCTCTCACCTGCTATTGCTGGAATGAACGCCGGCCTGCAAGCTTTAGCCAATGGCGAACTCCAGGCCAAAAATGCTCTTGACCCAGCCGAGTTGCGGCAGGTGCTTGGCTACTCAGACTACGAAACAGAAGCAACACGGTTTAGAGAAAACACTGAATAATTAAGTTGTTTTA